>NZ_JBHYIG010000017.1:48477-57924 GCF_042740015.1 Streptomyces sp. NPDC059037 | reverse complement strand
GCGAAGGCATCCGCCAGACGGGCGCGGGCCTCGGTCTCGTCCTCCAGGAGCGGGTGGACGGCCTGGATCGAGGAGACGAGCCCCGCCTCCCGCGCCGCCTTGTCGACCAGGTCCTGCGTCAGGCCCAGGTCCTCGCCCGTGGTCCAGGAGTGCTCTACGTAGGGGCGCATCGCCCGGAGGTAGCGCACCAGGACGTCGTACGCCTCAGGGGAGCGCGGATCGCAGTCGATGCCGCCCTTGGCTCCGCCGAGCGGGACGTAGCGGGCACTGGGGTCGTAGTGCAGGGCCTCCTTCATCGTCATGCCGCGGGCAAGGCCTGTGACCTCGTCGAGGGTGCAGCCGGGGCGCATCCGGAGCCCGCCGCTGCAGACGCCGCGGACGAGACGGTCGACGACGAGGAAGCCCCGGCGGCCGGTGACGTGGTCGGTCCAGGTGAGGGAGAGCAAGGGGGCGGGCGCGGGGGCGGGCATGGCGCACTCCTACTGCTTACTGAATGGGCGATCAGTAGGAGTACATCATGTGGGCGGAGGTGGCCGATGACGGTCCCTTCGGACGGCCGCTGTCGGAGGCGGTGCACATAATGGAGGCCTGATCTACCCCTTCCAGGAGGTGCTGTGTCCCGTTCGCTGAGCTCTGGGCTCCGCTCGCTCAGGACCGCTGCCTTCGGCGCGGATCCGGCCGGAGAGCGGCTCGCACGGATCCACAGATCGCCGAACTTCGCCGACGGTTCCTTCCAGAACCCCGTCGGGGCGCAGAGCCGCCCCTCCGGTTCGACGGCCGTGGAGTTCGCGAAGGTCTACTTCCGTAAGGAGGAGCGGCTGCGGCGCAGCCCCACCGGCACCGTGCCCGTGCACGCCACGACCCTCGCCGACCTCGCCAAGCCCCCGGCCAGTGGGCTGCGGCTCACCTGGATGGGGCACTCCAGCGTGCTCGCCGAGATCGACGGGCGGCGTGTGCTCTTCGACCCGGTGTGGGGTGAGCGGTGCTCGCCGTTCTCCTGGGTCGGGCCCAAGCGGCTGCACCCCGTGCCGGTGCCGCTCGCGGCGCTCGGCCCGGTGGACGCGGTGGTCATCTCGCACGATCACTACGACCACCTCGACATGCCCACGATCAAGGCCCTGGCCGGCACGGACACGGTGTTCGCGGTCCCGCTCGGCGTCGGCGCCCACCTGGAGCGCTGGGGCGTACCCGCCGACCGGCTGCGCGAGCTCGACTGGCACGACTCCACGAAGGTGGCGGGCCTGACCCTGACGGCGACGCCCGCCCGCCATTTCTGCGGCCGCGGCCTGCGCAACCAGCAGCACACGCTCTGGGCGTCCTGGGCCGTCACGGGCCCCGAGCACCGGATCTACCACAGCGGGGACACCGGCTATTTCCCCGGCTTCCAGGACATCGGCGCGCAGCACGGGCCGTTCGACGCCACGATGATCCAGATCGGGGCCTATTCGGAGTGGTGGCCCGACATCCACATGACGCCCGAGGAGGGCATGCGCGCCCACCTCGACCTCCAGGGCGGCCGTCCGTCGGGCGTGCTGCTGCCGATCCACTGGGGCACCTTCAACCTCGCCCCGCACCCGTGGTCGGAGCCGGGCGAGGGCACGGTCGACGCGGCCTCCCGCGCGGGGGCGCGCATCGCGCTGCCGGTGCCGGGCCAGCCGTTCGAGCCCGCGGCGGACTCGGTCCCCTCGGAGCCGTGGTGGCGCGGCGTCGCGGTCGAGCCGGGCGGCGGATGGCCCCGGGTGGCGCCGGGCGCCCCGGGCGCCAGGCACTCCGAGGACGCCGAGGACACCGGGGAGCCGGAGGCGGCGCGGGTCGGCTGAGAGAAGTCACAGGGAGCGTGGAGTGGAGGGGCCTCGCGGACGTGCGCGGTGCCCCTCGGCCGGTTCGGGGCGGTCGCGTACGACGTGGCCGCCCTGACGTCATGACCGCCCCCTTCCCCCGAAGGGAAAGCCCGTTCGCCGAGCCATGCGGCCCGGCTGGAACTGGCGTCCGAAGGTGCAATCGGACTGCCGTGCGAGGTGTCATACCAGAGCGGGACCTCGGCCGCCGTACTTTGTCATCTGCCCCTCGCACATGATGCGTTGCCGACTACCGTGAGTGGCCGTCGGTCGACGCACGGATCATCGGATGGTCCGCACGGCCGGCACGGCGATGTCGCGAAACGGCCCTCGCGCGATCGTCGGAGCCCGCACCCTGACCGAGGACGCTGATGTCTCACCTTCGCGCACCGGCCGCCCGCGCAGACCGCCGTGAAGGCGGCCGGCACGGCAGGCCCGGCAGCCGTACCGTCGCGCCGCTGCCCGAGGCCCGGATACGTCCGCAGCTGCTGCGCATCGCCGTACTGCCGCCCGTCGCCGTCGCGCTCTGCGCCGGCGCGGCCGTGCTCTTCGTCGTCCGGGAGACCGCCGCCCCGCTCGCCCCCGCGCTGCTCGTCATCCTCGCCGCCGCCGGGGCCATCACCCTGGTGAGCGTCGTCATCGCGGCCGTCGCGGCCGACCGTGCCGCGAACTCCCTACGCGACCGGGTCGGCTCGCTGCGCCGCAGCACCGCGCGCGGGCAGGCCGAACTGCGGCGGGTCGTGGAGCAGTTGCGGCGCGGCGACGGACCGCCCGCCCGCACGGCGGTGCCGGCCCGATCCGCCCAGGACGGCGACGAGTTCGGGCTGCTCGCCGACGAGCTGAACCGCGCCCACGAGGTCGCCGTCAGCGCGGTCGTCCAGGCCTCGCAGCTCTCCAGCCACGCGGGCAGCGAACAGAAGGTCGAGGTCTTCGTCAATCTGGCCCGGCGGCTGCAGTCGCTGGTGCACCGGGAGATCTCGCTGCTCGATGAGCTGGAGAACGACGTCGAGGACCCGGAGCTGCTCAAGGGCCTCTTCCACGTCGACCATCTCGCCACCCGCATCCGCCGCCACGCCGAGAACCTCGCCGTGCTCGGCGGCGCCATCTCCCGGCGTCAGTGGAGCAAACCGGTCACCATGATGGAGGTGCTGCGCTCGGCCATCGCCGAGGTCGAGCAGTACTCGCGGGTCAAACTGGTGCCGCCGATCGACGGCACCCTGCGCGGGCACGCCGTCGCCGACGTCATCCACCTCCTGGCCGAACTCGTCGAGAACGCCACGGTGTTCTCCGCACCGCACACCCAAGTCCTGCTGCGCGCCAACCTGGTGACGGCCGGGCTCGCCATCGAGGTCGAGGACCGCGGCCTCGGCATGCCCGTGACCGAGCAGAACAAGATGAACCACCTGCTCGCCGACCCCGACCAGGTCAATGTCGCGAGCCTCCTCCAGGACGGCCGCATCGGGCTCTACGTGGTCTCCGCGCTGGCTCGCAGACACGGCGTCGGGGTCCGCCTGCAGACCAACATCTACGGCGGCGTACAGGCCGTCGTCATCCTGCCGCAGGGGATGCTCGGGGCCGAACCGCAGAACGAGCCCGCCGCCGCCCCGCGCACCGCACCGCCGGGCGCCCCCGCCGGCGTACCGGAAACGACACCGGCACCCCCGCAGGCCCCCCGCCCCGAACCGGTCGTCGTGCCGCGGCAGCCGCTGCGGGACGAGACCCCCGGTAGGCCGGCGGCGAACGGCAACGGGCCGCTGCCGGTACGTGGAGCGCGTGCGGACCGGCCCACGCCCGCCGAAGCCGTGCCGGGCATCCGGCCCGAGGACCGGCAGGCCGCGGCCGAGCACACGGGGACCCCGCCGGTCCCGCTCGGCGGCGCCGTGCACGGCCGGATGGACCGGCCCCGGCTCCCCAAGCGCCGCGCCCAGGAGCACATCGCGCCGCAACTGCGCGACACGACGCCGTCACCGCGCCAGGACCCCGACTACCACGTCGGCCACGACCCGGGCCTGATGGCCGCCTTCCAGCGCGGCATCGGCCTCGCCGCCGCCCAGGAGACCCGCGACCCGGCACCCGGACCGGACCTCGGCATCCCCCGCGACAGGGGCGACCAGGGTGGCTGACCCGCACCACACCGCAAGCACCACGTCTGCCACGGCAGACCCTCGTACCTCTAGGAGTCGATCCACCATGGCGAGCGATGTGCAGACCAGCCAGGTATCCGACCTCGACTGGCTGATGAGCGGCCTCGTACAGCGCGTGCCGCACACCCACAGCGCGGTCCTGCTCTCCTCCGACGGGCTCGTGAAGTCGGTCCATGGCCTCGACCCCGACAGCGCCGACCACATGGCGGCCCTCGCCTCCGGGCTCTACTCGCTGGGGCGCAGCGCGGGCGTCCGGTTCGGCGACGGCGGTGACGTACGCCAGGTGGTCGTGGAGCTCGACTCCACCCTGCTGTTCGTCTCGACGGCGGGATCGGGCACCTGTCTCGCGGTGCTCGCCGGGCGCGAGGCGGATGCGGCGGTGCTCGGCTACGAGATGGCGATGCTCGTCAAGAGCGTACGGCCGTACCTGATGACCGCACCCCGGCAGCCGGCCGGCGAACCCGCCCCGATGAGGCATTGAGCGTGGCGGCCCCGCACGACGGGCCATGGCTCGACGACGCGGCGGGACGACTCATCCGCCCCTACACGGTCAGCGGCGGGCGGACCCGGCCGACCACCCAACTCGACCTGCTGACCCAGGTGTTGGCCACCGGCGGCGCGCCGCCGCTCGGTTGTCTTGGGCCCGAGCACGCGGAGGCGCTCGGGCTCTGCGCGGCACCCACATCGGTCGCGGAGATCGCGGCGCAGCTGAAACTGCCCGCCGTCGTGACCAAGGTGCTGCTCTCCGATCTCGTCGACTGCGGGGCGCTCACCCTGAGAGCCCCGGACTTCTACCACAACCCAACTGACCGGTCCCTGTTGGAGGCAGTGCTCGATGGATTACGACGACAGCTCTGACCCCTTCCCCACCGCACTGAAGATCTTGGTCGCGGGAGGTTTCGGGGTCGGCAAGACGACCTTCGTGGGCGCGGTGAGCGAGATCGCGCCGCTGAGCACGGAGGAGCTCCTCACGACCGTCAGCGAGGGCACCGACGATCTGTCGGGCGTCGAGAACAAGACCACGACCACCGTGGCCATGGACTTCGGCCGCATCACACTCGACCCCGATCATGTGCTCTACCTCTTCGGCACGCCCGGCCAGGAACGCTTCTGGTTCATGTGGGACGAGCTGTCCGAAGGCGCGCTCGGCGCGGTGGTGCTCGCCGACACCCGCCGCCTCGAGGACTGCTTCGCGGCCGTGGACTTCTTCGAGCAGCGCGGCATGGGATTCATCGTCGCCATCAACGAGTTCGACGGCGCGCACCGCTATGAACCCGATGAGGTGAGGTCCGCCATCGACCTCGATCCCCAGGTGCCCGTCGTGCGCTGCGACGCGCGGATCTCCAGCTCCGGCATCGCCACGCTCCTCACCCTCGTCAAGCATCTGCTCGCCCACGCACCGGCCGCACCGAGCTACGGAGCCCACACCTGATGTACGACCCGACCGCGCATCTGCTGCTCACTCCCGTCGACAAGGAGGCGCCGACCCGGGTGCGGCGGCTGCGCAGGCTCGGCATCGGGCAGCATCCCGACCGCGCGTTCGACGCCTTCGCCGACCGCCTCGCCGAGGTCACGGCGGCGCCGTACTCCATGGTCAACTTCATTGACGAGAACCGGCAGTTCTTCGCGGGCCTGCACACCCCGGACAGCACCGGTTCGGGCAGCGAACTCACCGCCGCGGCGGCCGCGGAGAGCGCGGCGTGCCGCTACATGGCCCGCGATCACGGCTACTGCCCGCATGTGGTCGTACGCCGCAAGGCCCTCGTCCTGGAGGACGTCTGCGACTATCCGCGGTTCGCGGGCAATCCCGTGGTCGACGAGATCGGGATCCGCTCCTATCTGGGAGCGCCGCTCATCGACCGCACCGGCACAGCGCTCGGCACGGTCTGTGTCGTGGACGTCGAGCCGCGCCCCTGGGGCAGGTCGGGCCTGGAGACGATCAAGGCGATGGCGGCGGAGCTGATCGAGCAGATCCACCGGCGGGAGGACGGCGGGATCTGATGCTCAGGCCTCCAGCACGTCCCCGTCGGGAAGCGCGATCTGACGCTCACACCTCCAGTACCGCCCCGTCGCGGAAGCGGACGCGGACGCAGTCGCCGTCCACCGCACAGGAGATGGACTCCCGCAACGCCGTGGGCAGGACGGTGTCCTGGGACAGCGCGACGAGCGTGACGTGGACGCTCGAGCCGCCCGCGTGGTCGGCGCGGGTCAGATACGGAGTCGCCGAGTGCGGGCCGAAGGCGTTCGCCGCCACCTCGCGGGCGATGCCCGCCTCCTCGTCCCAGCCGTGGAGCGCGACGACGGCGCTGGTGAGGCCCGATTCCGTACGGGTGAGGGCCCAGCCGGGTCCTCGCTCGGCGTACGGCCGGGTCCCGTCGGCCACCGCGTAGCCGCCCTCGCGGACCGTCACACCCGCCGGGGCCTGGACCCGGTGCACGCGGATCTCCCACGGGCCGTGCAGCACGCTGGTCGTCTCGATGGGGAACTCACCGTCGACGCCGGGGAGTTGTACGTCGTGGCGGGAGGCGGCGGTGCGTTCCGCGCAGCTCAGCGGGTGGATCCGGCGGCGGCGGGACGGAGTGCCGTCCGGTGCGAGCAGCGCGAGGTGGCCGTCCACCGTCCGGTGCCATGCGCGCGGCGCCGTCTCGGGGGCGGTCGCCGTGGAGTAGCCGAACTTGGCGTAGTGCGGGTCGTCGGCGGCGGGGCCTTCGAGCGGGTTGTGGTCGCTGCCGTGGTTGACCAAGCGGACGATGCCGTCGTGCCGGGTGCCGTGAAGGAGCCAGCCGGGCTCGGGGAGCGCGGTGTACTGGTCGGACTCCTCGACGGGGAGCGGCAGTTCGCGCTCCGTCCACACCGGGTGGTCGGCGGGAAGCAGCAGGCCGAGGAAGCCCTTGCCGGCCCAGTACGGCGACGCCGGACCGGAGTAGGCCTGCGTCGAGGGCAGGAACGTGCCGTACCAGCCGAGCGGGAGCAGCCCGCGCTCGTCCGGGACGCCGCGCTCCACGAAATGCCGTGCGGTGCCGGAGGCGAGGCGCCGGGTGAGGCCGGGGGCCAGGGGTGTGCAGTCCGCGAGGGCGCCCATCCAGACGGGCGCGGTCGCCGCGAAGCGGTAGGTGAGGGAGCGGCCCTGGTGTACGGGGGCGCCGTCGGCGCCGAAGAAGTGCGGGTAGGCGGTGAGGAACCGGGTCAGCCGCTCGCGGTAGACCTTGCCGCGCCCGCCGTCGTCCGGACCGGCCATCCGCGCCCACAGCAGCGGGTACAGGTGCATCGCCCAGCCGATGTAGTAGTCGAAGTTGCGCCCGTCGCCGTCGCTGTACCAGCCGTTGCCGCGGTACCAGTCCTCGATGCGGTCCAGGCCGCCGTCGATGTCCGACCGGCTGTGCGGGGCGCCGACGGAGGCCAGGAACTGTTCGGACACCACCTGGAAGAGCCGCCAGTTGTTGTCCCAGGTCTTGCCTCCGACGAAGCCGGAGAACCAGTCGACGACCCGCTCCTGGACCCGGGGGTCGAGCCTGTCCCAGATCCAGGGGCGGGTCTCGTGCAGCCCGATCGCGATGGACGCCGCCTCCACCATCTGCTGGGAGCAGTCGGTGAGTTCGGGCCAGGCCTCACCGCCCGCGCCGTCACGGTCCGTGCCCGTTGTCAGACCCTGCGTATAGCGTTCTATGAGGTGAGGGTCCACTTCACCGCCGGCTCCGGCGATCCGGAACGAAGCGAGGAGAAAAGACCGTGCGTACCCTTCGAGCCCGTCCGACACGACCCCCGACCAACTGCCGCGGCCCGGCAGTCGGTACTGCGCGAAGTTCGGCGTCGCGTACGGGACGAGCGCCGCCAACTGCCGGTCGGCGAGCGCCTCCCAGTGCGACCGGGTCCAGCCGGTGAGCGGGGACAGGACGCGGTCGGTGGGGGGCAGGGTCAGGTGCGGTGCGGGCATGGTGGGTCCGTGCTCCCTTTTCGCGTAGGTGCTTGCGTCATTCGCGGTAGGTGCCGGCGTCGACGGTCGGCTCGGGAAGGCCGAGCGCGGCGATGCGTGCCTTGCCGGACGCGGTGATCGGGAAGCGCCACTTGGCGACGAAGAACTCGGAGAGGTCGCGTCCCGCGGCCCGGCTCGCGTACACGGCGAGGTTGTCGTAGCGGTCCGCGTCCGTCGCCGCTGCGGGGTTGTCGGTGCGGATCAGCTTGTGCAGCTCCGGCCAGACACCGGTGCCGAAGGCGAGCCGCAGCTGCCAGAGCGGCACGAGCTTCTGCCATACGTCGAGCGTGGCGTAGTCCGTGCCCGCGTCGCGGGCGGTGAAGGCGCGGTCGTACACGTCCTTTCCGCTGGCGTCCTTGGTGAGCAGCCGCGAGGTCTGGCCGAGGGTGCGCTGCGCGGCGAGCGAGTAGAGGTTGCAGGTGACCTCCGTGAGCGCGCCGGGCTTGTAGGCGAACTGCTGATGCTGGTGGCCGAGTTCGTGGTACATGCCCCAGCCGCCGGTGCGCAGTCCGTTCACGCCCGCGATGTACGTCATCGCGCCGCTCGGGTAGCCGGTGTACCCGTGCGTCGCGTAGGCGCCGACGCCCGATGCGACCTTCGTGACGTTCACGAAGTGGTACGGCAGCGGGTTGCGGGCGTGGGTGCCGGTGCTGCCGCTCAGTCCGCTGAAGGTCGCGTGGGAGGTGAGGAGCTGTTCGTAGGTGTCGAGGAGCGTGGCGTGGTTCTCGGCGCGGTACTGCAGGGCGGTGGCGCGGGAGAGCGTGACGATGGCGTGGGCGGAGCGGAGCTGGACGTACGCGGCCGCCGTCGCCGAGTCCAGCTGCGCCTGGAAGGCGGCCTCCGTCGTCGAGCCGTGCGTGAAGGTGGGCATCGGCACGGAGCCGGTACCGATGGTGACCGTGGCGCGCTGGCCGCTGCCGGTCATCGTCAGGTGGAGCGGGCCGCCGTGCGGGTCCGTGACGGTGTTCGCGCCGGCCTTGAGGGCGTAGGAGCGTGGGGCGTTGGGGGTGGCGTAGTAGTCGGGGATGCCGACGTACAGGGTGGGCAGGACGCCGTCCGGGGCCGAGACGGTGATCGTGACGGGGGTGCCGGCGGGTGCGTAGGCCGCCGTGGTGAAGAAGTCACTGGCGCGCTGGGCGGCGCCGAGCCGGATGCGCTGGGACTCGGCGGAGACGCGGGCGGTGAGGCTGACCGTGACGGCGGCGCGGGGCTTGAGCCTCGGGCGCGTGGCGGTGACCGCTCGCGCGGGGGAGGGGAGCAGGGCGGCGCCGCTAGTGAGGGCGGCCGCCAGGCCGGTGAGGACGGCACGGCGGGGCGGAGTGGATCTCATGGTGCACTCCTTCGAGGGGGGATCGGCTGGGGTGGATCAGGTGGTGCGCTGGTGGGTGTGGGTGCGGGTGCGGGTGCAGGTCGGGCAGGACGAGGCGTGGGTCGGGGTGCGAGGTGCTGTCGGGCGAGGTAAGTCGTGGGTGGGCGTGCGGGGCGCGGGTGC
>NZ_JBHYIG010000017.1:9749-48377 GCF_042740015.1 Streptomyces sp. NPDC059037 | reverse complement strand
GTGTCGGGCAAGGTAAGTCGTGGGTCGGGGTGCGGGGCGCGGGTGCAAGCCCGGCGAGGCAAGTCGTGGGTCGGGTGCGGGGTGCAGGTCGGGCAGGATGAGGCGTGGGTCGGGGTGCGAGGTGCTGTCGGGCGAGGTAAGTCGTGGGTGGGCGTGCGGGGCGCGGGTGCGTGTCGGGCAAGGTAAGTCGTGGGTCGGGGTGCGGGGCGCGGGTGCAAGCCCGGCGAGGCAAGTCGTGGGTCGGGTGCGGGGTGCAGGTCGGGCACGACGCGGCGTAGGTCGGGGCGCGAGGTGTACGTCCGGCGAGGCGGGCGTGTGGCGAGCGGGGCAGGGCGGTCGGGTCACTGCGGGGCCGGCTTGTGCGAGTGGCCGCGCGAGCCCTCGACGCAGGGCGGTCGGGTTGGGGTCATCGCATGGCCGCCGTGTGCGAATGGCCGCGCGAGCCCTCGACGCGGACGGTGGCGACGGGGCGGCGGCCCGGCGTGACGGTCACCGTGTCATCGGCGCGGATCACTTCCCGTACGGGGAAGGGGAGTTCGAGTGTGACCGTCGCGCCCGTGCGGCCCGGGTCGGCCACGGCCAGCGCGACGCCGTCGTCGTTCCGCCGCACGAGCACCGTGCAGGGGCCCGACGCCGTGATGCCCGCCGAGCTCCCCGCCCGCCAGAAGTGTGCGGCGAGGAGGCCGGAGCGGCGGGCCTCGACGGCCTGGGCGGTGGCGTCGTTGGCCACGACATGGACCGGCCGGGACTTGGCCCAGGCGGCGGTCGCGGCGGCGCTCGCGCCGGGGAGCAGGACATAGGCGTACGAGGAGGAAGAGGGGGAGGTGCCGTGGTCGAGCCACAAGGTCAGATAGCGGCGGGTGACGGGCGTGGTGCTGCCGCCGGTGTCGGCACCGGTGTTGATGGCCCGCCAGGTGCCGGTCCGGTCCTCGCGCAGGGCGTGCAGGCGGGGGCCGTCGGGGGCGCTGTCGGGTGGCTCCGGCGACTTCGGCGACTTCGGCGGCTTCGGCGATTCCGCGAAGACATAGCCGCCCGTGCCTTCCAGGTGGGCCCAGTTGGCGTCGGGCAGTGCCGCCGACCAGCCGGTGTGGGAGGGCTGACGCCGGCCGTCGACCGTGAGCCGCGGGGTTCCGGCGGCGTGCAGATTGCGGTTCTCCACGACCGTCTCGATCGTGCGTCCGTCGCTCGCCGTGATGTCGGCGCCCAGGGCGACGACCGCGTTGTCGAGGAAGAACCAGCTCTTCTTGGCGCGCAGGGTGCTGCCGTCGGCGATGAGTTCCATCGCGGCCGCGCCGTACCGGCCGTCGAGGACCGCGCCGCCCGCGACGGCATTCTTCGGGCGGTAGGTGCCGGTACCGCCGCCGGTGCCGATGTCGGTGCGCGGCCGGGTGTCCACGGTGGTGCCCGGAAGGCGGTACGGATCGACCGTCGCCCAGAAGCCGTCCCCGAACTGCCCGAGGTCGTCGCCGTCGTAGAGATAGGCCATGCCGTCGCCGGTGTACCAGCCGTGCAGGTTCTCGCCGTTGCCCGCCTCGTACGCGGCGATGCGCTGCGAGGAGAG
The DNA here is from genome assembly GCF_042740015.1 of Streptomyces sp. NPDC059037. Classification (NCBI taxonomy): domain Bacteria; kingdom Bacillati; phylum Actinomycetota; class Actinomycetes; order Kitasatosporales; family Streptomycetaceae; genus Streptomyces; species Streptomyces sp. NPDC059037. The sequence continues at coordinate 46,816 of NZ_JBHYIG010000017.1, read as the reverse complement.
CGAGAGGGTGAGCGCCCAGCCGGGGCGCCGGTGCACCACGCGGTCCATGTCGGCGAAGGCGAAGTGCCCGGTGAGCCGGTCGGCAGCCGGCACGGCGGGGTCGTCGAGCACGGCCTTGGCGCGGGCGAGCGCGGGTACGCCGACCAGGCCCAGGTAGGGATTGGTCTTGTTGCGGCCCATCCACCCCTTGGCCAGTGCGCGCCAGCGCTCGGCGTAGGCGGCCGGGGCGCCGGTCGCCAGTTGCAGGATGTGGCCGAGGGCCGCCGCGCCGTCCTGGTGGTCCGGCGCCTTCTCGCGGGAGATCGCCCTGCCGCGCAGCGCGTCCATCATCAGTCCGTCGAAGACGACGGGCGAGAAGGTCCGTTCCACCGCCTCGTACAGCACGGACGTCTTCGGATCGGTGACGGCCCACTCCGAGCCGGCGAGCAGCGCGATCAGCTGGCCCGCGCTGCCGAGCAGGACACTGCCGTACGTACCCGTGTACGCGACGGAGCCGTGCTGCACGAACGACCCGTCCTCATAGAACCCGTCGCCCGAAGTGACGTACGTGAACAGGCTGTTCTTGCCCTTGTCCCGGACGTCGGAGAGACCGTCGCGGGCCAGTGCGAGGGTGGCGGCGTCGCGGGCGAGGAGTCCGCGCAGCGCCACGATGACGGCCTTGTCGGCGCGGTTGGCGCCGGTCTCGGACAGGGTCGGGGCGTTGGTGCGGCGGTCCGGGTCCGGGCAGAACTTGGCGACGGTGGAGACGTACGCGGTCAGGTCGGCCGCCGGGAGTCCGTCCCGCAGCAGTACGCAGGTGTCCATCAGGGCGCGGGGTGCGCCGATCTCCCAGAACCACCAGTTGCCGGCTTCGGGGCGGTCGGGTCGATAGGCCTCGGAGTGCAGGAAGCGCAGGGCGTCGAGGAGGGCTTCGGCCGCTTCGGCGCTGTCCGTCAGGGAGGTGCCGGGGGTGGCCCATGCGGTCGCGATCGTGCGCAGGCGGGTGTAGCTCTGGCCGAAGTTGCCCGGATCCTTCGCGGGGGAGAGGTCGGCCCACAGGGCGGTCCGTCCCGCGGACCGGTCCAACTCCCGCCACCAGCCGGACGCCTGGGTGTCCAGGACCTTCAGCGCCGCCGCGAAGTCCGGGTCGGCGGCGTCGAACGTGCCGCCGGTGAGCTGTGTCCGCGCACGGGTGAGCAGGGCGTCGTACGGGTCCGCGTCCGGGGCGCCCCACGCCGTGCCGCCGGCCGACAGCGACACGACGGCGGATGCGGCACTCGCGGCCAGGAGCGTGCGGCGTCTTGGCCCGGTGGAGCCGGAGAGGGGCGTGCGCATAGAGAACTCCCATGAGGCGTCAGGGCGTCGAAGTGAGGGAGTGAGGCGTGCGTGAGCGATTCCGCGACAGCATGTAAGCGGTTGCTATGCGGCGCAAGAGGGTCTGGAATCTTTCTACGTTCTTTCTGTCCCGGCGCGGACGGGAGCGGCCGCCGCCGAGGGTTAACCGGTTACTTCACCCCGCCGCTCCGGTCAAAGCCGCGGCGCCCCGCCCCGCCGTGCCGCCACCGAGTCCCGCACCACGATGTGCGTGCCCAGCTTCAGGCCGCCCTCCGGCGGCGGCTGCCACGCGTCGGACTCCGCGTCGGGCACCGCGATCCGCACCGCCTGCCGGCCCATCTCCTCCAGCGGTACGTGCACGGTGGTCAGGCGCGGACGCAGGACCTGGGCGGCGGGCACATCGTCGTAGCCGACCAGGGAGACGTCGTCGGGGACCCGCAGGCCCGCCTCCTCCAGGGCCTGCAGTGCGCCGATCGCCACCATGTCGTTGGCCGCGAAGACGGCGCTGAACGTCAGCCCGGACGCGAGGAGTCCGGTCAGCCTGCGGTGCCCGAAGGCGGGGCTGAACGCGCCGGTGTGCACCAGCTCGGGCGCGGGTGCGACGCCGCGCAGCTCCAGGGCCCTGCGGTGGCCCGCGAGGCGGTCGCGGGTGGTGGAGAGGTCGGGCGGGCCGCCCAGGTAGAGGATGCGTTCGTGGCCCTGGGTGAGGAGGTGGTCGGTGAGGGCGAAGGCGCCCCCTTCGTTGTCGTACTCCACCGACAGGGTCGGCACGTCCCGGCCCACCGACGGCCTGCCGCACAGCACCAGACGCGCCCCGCCGGAGTGCAGATCCCGTGCCCTGCGGGCGACTTCGCGGGCGTACGCGCGATCGGAGTGGGCGCCGCCGACCAGGACCACCGCGTCCGCACGCTGCTCGTGCAGCAGGTCGACGAAGGCCAGCTCGCGCTGTGGGTCGCCGTGGGTGCAGCAGACCATGCACAGGCGCCCGGCCTGCGACGCGGCCCGTTCGACGCCGCGCGCGATGTGCGCGAAGAACGGGTCGACGACGTCGTGCACGATGATGCCGACCGTCCGGCTCGAGGTCCCGGCCAGCGCCCGCGCATGGGCGTTGACGACATAGCCGAGTTCGCGGACGGCCGCCTCGACGCGTTCGCGGGTGGCTTGTGCGACCGGGTAGTTGCCGTTGAGGACGCGGGAGACGGTGGCCGATGAGACCTCCGCCCGCCGTGCCACGTCGATGACCGTCGCCCGTCGCGGCACTGGGGCCGCCCCCTTTCGTTGCGGTGGATACGCAGTAAGCGTGTACTGGTGAACGCCCGTGCGCCAGGGACTGGGCGAAGATTTCGTCAACGGAGAGGCCGGTCGAGGGTGTTGACGCTGACGGTAAGCGATTACTACGTTGCGGCCCCATGGCTGAGAACAGGACCCGAACCGTACGTGCTCGCAGTACCCGGACCGTCCGTGCCGCGACGGCGACCGCAGCCGTGGCCGCCACTCTCGCGCTCGCCCTCCCCGCCCATGCCGCGCCCTTCGAACCGACCCCGGGTTCGGACGGTCTCGGCGACCCGCTGTTCCCGACGCTCGGCAACGGCGGCTACGACGTACGCCACTACGACCTCTCCTTCGGCTTCACGCCGGTGACGTACGACTTCACCGGCACCATGAAGATCGCGGCGAGAGCCACCCAGGACCTGTCGTCCTTCAACCTCGACGTCGACTCGCTGGCCATCGACGCCATCGAGGTCAACGGAACGAAGGCCACCTGGACGGTCGGCCAGGGCCAGTCCGGCCAGGAGCTCACCGTCACCCCGGCGGCGGCCCTGCGGGACGATGCCGCCTTCGACGTCGAGCTGACCTACCACGGCAACGGCAAGACCAAGCCGGTCGGCGCCCCCGGCTGGCGCCACATGTCCGACGGCGGCTTCGCCTCCGCCGCCCAGGCCTCCCGCGCGGACACCTTCGCGCCGGTCAACGACCACCCGTCCGACAAGGCCACCTGGTCCTTCCACCTCACCGCCCCCGACGGCTGGACGCCCGGCGCCAACGGCAACCTCACCGGAACCCGCGACGCCGGATCCAAGAAGACCTGGGACTTCTCCCTCAAGTCCCCCATGGCGCCCGAGCTGCTCGGCATATCCGTCAACAAGCAGACCTACCTCTACGGACGCGGCCCGCACGGAGTGAAGCTGCGCCACCTCGTCCCCGAGGACCAGCAGGCCAAGTACAAGCCCATCGCCGAGGAGACAGGCGGCCAGCTGGCCTGGCTGGAGAAGACGCTCGGCGTGCGCTACCCGTTCGACACCTACGGCGTGCAGATCGTCCGGGACGGCTACAGCGACGCGTTGGAAAATCAAACCCTGTCGCTCTTCGGTCCTTCGTGGTTCGACCGCCCCACCTACTCGACCACCATGGTCCATGAGCTGACCCACCAGTGGTTCGGCGACTCCGTCACCCCCGCCACCTGGCAGGACGCCTGGATGAACGAGGGACCCGCCGTCTACTACGCGGCCGTCTGGGCGGACCAGAAGGGCTTTCAGCCCCTCGAAGAGAAGATGAAGACCGCGTACGCCAAGCTGGACGCCGTCCGCAAGACCGACGGCCCGCCCGGAAAGCCCACCGGGCTCGGCGGCTTCAACATCTACGACGGCGCCGCCGTCACCCTCTACGCCCTCAACCAGCAGATCGGGCAGGAGAAGTTCGACGCGGTCATGAAGTCGTGGCTGATCAAGCACCGGCACTCCAACGCCGCCACCCAGGACTTCGTCGACAACGCCGTCAAGGTCACCGGCGACGCCTCGGTCGGCACCTTCCTGAACCACTGGCTGTTCGACCTCGACAACCCGCCCATGCCGGGCCACCCGGACTGGGGTGTCGCCAAGTGAAGCGCCCACACCGCCAAGTGAGGCGCCCACGCATCGCGACGGCGGCGCTCGCCGTGGCGGCCGTCGGCGCCGTCATCGCGCCGCAGACGGCCGCCCATGCCGACCAAGGCCCGGCGTTTCTCCACGCGGCCCCGAACGGCTCGGGCGAGTCCTGTTCCGCCACCCGGCCCTGCTCCCCGCAAGCCGCCCGTGACGCCGCGCGCGAGGTCGGCGGACAGGACGTACGCATCGAACTCGCCGACGGCACCTACGAGATGAGCGAGCCGCTGAAGCTGGGCGCCGCGGACTCCGGGCGCGACGGGCACACCGTCACCTGGACCGCGGCGCGCGGGGCCCAGCCGGTGTTCTCCGGCGGCCGGGCGATCGAGGGCTGGTCCGAAGGCGCCGACGGCACCTGGAGCGCCGAGGTCCCCGAAGGTCTCACCCCGCGCCAGCTCTTCGTCGACGGCGAACGGGCGGTGCGCGCGCGGGGCGCGGCCTGTGCCGCGAGCACCTGTGACGCGACGAAGACCGGCATGACGGGCGCCACGGCCACCGGCATCGCCAAGTGGCGGCGGCCCACCGGCGCGGAGGCCGTCGTCAAGGTCCGCTGGCGCAACTACCACTGCCGGATCGCGGGCGTCGAAGGGGACAACCTCACCTTCGCGCAGCCCTGTTGGACCAACTCCGCGAGCGGCACGAACCGTACGGGCCCCGCCTGGGACTCCACGACGGTCGACTCGTCGCGCTACTCCGGAGTGGCCTTCTTCGAGAACGCCCGTGAACTCCTCGACAAGCCGGGCGAGTTCGTCTGGGACGCCGAGGACCGCACCGTCACGTATCTGCCGCGCGAGGGCGAGGACATGCGGCACGCGCGCGTGCTCACCCCGGCGACCGAGCGGCTCATGGTCGTCGACGGCGCCCATGACCTGCGGATCGAAGGCATCGGCTTCGCGTACGCCGCGTACGGTCAGCCCTCAACCGACGAGGGCTACGCGGGCACACAGGCGGGCCTCACCCTCACGGGCGCCACCGGGCCCGTCGACCACGCGGGCCGCTTCTACACCAAGCCGAGCGCCGCCCTCACGGTGCGCGGCGGCCGTCATGTGGACGTCAGCAAGAGCGAGTTCACGCATCTGGGCGGTGCCGGCGTCATCCTGGAGTCCGGCACCAAGGACTCATCGGTCACCCGCTCCCGCTTCACCGATCTGTCGTCCGGCGCCGCGTACGTCGGCGACACCGAGCCGAACCCGGCCGCGGACCTCGCGGGTGAGCGCAACACCGTCGCGTACAACACGATCCGCCGGGTCGGCGTCGAGTACACCGACGCCGTGGGCATCTGGGCCGGATACGAGGCCGGTTCGGTCGTCGACCACAACACCATCGACGATCTGCCCTACTCGGGCATCTCGGTGGGCTGGGGCTGGAACCAGCCCGAGGCGCAGAAGTCCGTCCTGCGCGACAACCGCATCACGAACAACCGGATCACGAACGTGATGCGCGTCGAGCACGCCCAGCACGACGGCGGCGCCGTCTACACCCAGGGTGCACAGCCCGGCACGGTCGTCTCCGGCAACTACATCAACCGCTCCGCCCACGGCAACACCGAGCGGGACGGCAACGGCATCTACCTCGACGAGCAGTCCTCGTACATCCGCGTCGAAGGCAACGTCATCACCCGCATCGGCTACAAGTGGGTGTCCAACTGGGCCGATTACGGCATCCAGAACCACGCCACCGGCAACTGGACCGACACCGACGCGCCGGCACTCTCGGGCACCGGATCGACGATGGAGGACAACCACACCGGGCTCGACCGGCTGCCCGCACAGGCGCTCGCCGTGGCGGCTCGCGCGGGCGCGCACGGGACGCCGGCCGAACAGCTCCGCCCGGACCTCGCCCGCGAAGGCATCGCGTCCCAGTCCTCCACGGACGGCGCCGCCGACGCGGCGTACGCGACCGACGGGGACACCTCCACCGACACCCGCACGCTCTCCGAACCGGGCGCCTGGTGGCAGGTCGACCTCGGCGAGGCGCGGCGGGTGGGGCAGGTCGAGGTCTGGAACAACACCGCCATGACCACCGCCGACTTCGACGTCCAGTTCGCGAGGACCGCCGACTTCGCCGACGCCACGACGCTGCACGTCACCGGACGATCATTGCGGCCCACACTCCTCGACACGGACGCGGAAGCCAGATACATAAGGATCAAGCTCAGCGGCACGGGACGCGTGGCACTCGCCCACGTACTCGTGCATCCTGCACGTACATAGGCAACACCCGCACCCGCACAGGTATTTGTACGGAAAGGCACACCATGACCGACCTCCGTCTAGGCGTCCTCGGCTACGGCTTGCGCGGTTCGCTAGCCCGCACCGCGCACCGGCCCGGCGCGGGCTCCCGCGTCACCGCGCTCGCCGACCACGACGTGACCGCGCGGACGGAGGCGGCCGTGGCCTTCCCCGGCGCCCTGATATCCACCGACCACCGCAAGGTCGTCGAGGACCCCGACGTCGACGCCGTCGTGATCCTCACCCCCGACCACACCCACGCGCAGCTCGCCTGCGAGGCGCTGCGCGAGAAGAAGCCCGTCTTCGTGGAGAAGCCCCTGGAGATCGGCATCGAGGCCTGCGACGAGATCCTGCGGACCGCCTACGAGACCGGAACGCGCCTCTACGTAGGCCACAACATGCGCCACATGCCCGTCGTCAGGCTGATGCGCGACATCATCGGGCGCGGCGAGATCGGCGAGGTCAAGACGGTCTGGGTGCGCCATTTCGTCGCCTACGGAGGCGACTGGTACTTCAAGGACTGGCACGCCGAACGGCAGCACACCACCAGCCTGTTGCTCCAGAAGGCCGCCCACGACATCGACGTACTGCACTGGCTCGCGGGCGGCTACACCCGCCAGGTGCAGGCGCTCGGCGACCTCATGGTCTACGGCGACAACCCGCACCGCCGCGCGCCGGGCGAGCCGAAGTCCGACGACTGGTACACCAAGGACGGCCACTGGCCGCCGCACACCCAGCGCGACCTCAACCCCGTCATCGACGTCGAGGACGTCTCGCTGGTCAACATGCGCCTCGACAACGGGGTGTTGGCGTCCTACCAGCAGTGCCACTTCACCCCCGACTACTGGCGCAACTACACCGTCATCGGGGACGCGGGCCGCCTGGAGAACTTCGGCGACGGCCCGGGGGGAGTGGTGAAGGTCTGGAACCAGCGGCGCTCGTCCTACCGCCCCGAAGCCGACGCCGAATACCCGGTGCCGGACGCGCAGGACGAGGGCGGGCACGGCGGCTCCGACCCGCTGCTCATCGACGAGTTCGTCCGCTTCGTACGCGAGGGCGGCCGCACCGACACCTCACCGGTGGCCGCCCGGATGGCGGTCGCGGCGGGCGTGCGCGCCACCCAGTCGCTGCGGGACGGGGGCACGCCGAGGGAGGTGCCGGCTCTCGACCCCGAGCTGATCGCCTACTTCGAGCGAGGCCAGGAGAGGTAACGGCCCGGGCCTGAAGGAAAGCTGCGGCGGCGCTTAAGAAATCCTCGATGGACCGGGGCGCCGCCGTAGGGAAGATTCCTGTGTCGTCGGTGGAAGCAGTGACGTACGACGGGAGCCGTGGCGTTGAAGGCGCTGGTCAAGGAGAAGGCGGAACCGGGACTCCGGCTGATGGACGTGCCGGAGCCGGTCATCGGCCACGGCGACGTCCTGATCAAGGTGCTCCGCACCGGGATCTGCGGCACGGACCTGCACATCCGGGCCTGGGACGGCTGGGCGCAGCAGGCCATCGCCGCGCCCCTGGTCGTCGGGCACGAGTTCGTCGGCGAGGTCGTCCAGACCGGCCGTGACGTCGCCGACATCAAGATCGGCGACCGGGTCAGCGGCGAGGGCCATCTGGTGTGCGGCAAGTGCCGCAACTGCCAGGCGGGGCGCCGCCATCTGTGCCGTGCGACGGTCGGGCTCGGCGTCGGCAGGGACGGGGCGTTCGCGGAGTACGTCGCGCTGCCCGCCTCCAATGTGTGGGTGCACCGCGTCCCGGTGGACCTCGACGTCGCCGCGATCTTCGACCCGTTCGGCAACGCGGTGCACACCGCCCTGTCCTTCCCGCTGGTCGGCGAGGACGTCCTGATCACCGGCGCGGGACCGATCGGCCTGATGGCCGCGGCCGTGGCCCGGCACGCGGGGGCCCGCAACGTCGTCATCACCGACGTCAGCGAGGAACGCCTCGACCTGGCCCGCAAGGTCGGCGCGAGCCTGGCGCTGAACGTGGCCGAGACCTCCATCGCCGACGGCCAGCGCGAGCTCGGCCTGCGCGAGGGCTTCGACGTCGGCCTGGAGATGTCCGGCAACCCCGTCGCGATGCGCGACATGCTCGCCAACATGACCCACGGCGGCAAGATCGCCATGCTCGGCCTGCCGTCCGACGAATTCGCCGTCGACTGGTCCCGGATCGTCACCTCCATGATCACGATCAAGGGCATCTACGGCCGCGAGATGTTCGAGACCTGGTACTCCATGTCCGTGCTGCTCGAAGGCGGCCTCGACCTGGCACCCGTGATCACCGGCCGCTACGGGCACCGCGACTTCGAAGCGGCCTTCGACGACGCGGCGAGCGGCCGCGGCGGCAAGGTCATCCTCGACTGGACCTCCTGACCCCCTCCTGCTCCTGGCCTCCTGACCGACCTCTTCTTTAAAGGAAGTCACCATGTTCGACTCCGTACGCGACGATCTCCAGGCCACCCTCGACGAGATCGCCGCCGCGGGCCTGCACAAGCCCGAGCGCGTCATCGGCACCCCGCAGTCCGCCACGGTCGCGGTGACCGCGGGCGGCCGCCCCGGTGACGTACTGAACTTCTGCGCGAACAACTACCTCGGTCTCGCCGACCACCCCGAGGTCGTCGCCGCCGCGCACGAGGCCCTGGACCGCTGGGGCTACGGCATGGCGTCCGTGCGCTTCATCTGCGGTACGCAGGAGGTGCACAAGGAGCTGGAGGGGCGCCTCTCCGCGTTCCTCGGCCAGGAGGACACGATCCTCTACTCGTCCTGCTTCGACGCCAACGGCGGTGTCTTCGAGACGCTGCTCGGCGCGGAGGACGCGGTCATCTCCGACGCGCTCAACCACGCGTCGATCATCGACGGCATCAGGCTTTCGAAGGCCCGCCGCTTCCGGTACGCCAACCGTGACATGGCCGACCTGGAGCAGCAGTTGAAGGAGGCCGCCGAGGGCGGCGCGCGCCGCAAGCTCATCGTCACCGACGGCGTCTTCTCCATGGACGGGTACGTCGCCCCGCTCCAGGAGATCTGCGACCTCGCCGAGCGCTACGACGCGATGGTCATGGTCGACGACTCGCACGCCGTCGGCTTCGTCGGCCCCGGCGGCCGCGGCACCCCCGAGCTGCACGGCGTCATGGACCGCGTCGACATCATCACCGGTACGTTGGGCAAGGCGCTCGGCGGTGCCTCGGGCGGCTACGTCGCGGCTCGCGCCGAGATCGTCGCGCTGCTTCGCCAGCGCTCGCGCCCGTACCTCTTCTCGAACACCCTCGCCCCGGTGATCGCCGCCGCCTCCCTGAAGGTCCTCGACCTTCTTGAGTCGGCCGGTGACCTGCGGGAACACCTCGCCGCGAACACCGCGCTCTTCCGGTCGCGGATGATCGAGGAGGGCTTCGACATCCTGCCGGGCGACCACGCGATCGCGCCGGTCATGATCGGCGACGCGTCGGTGGCCGGGCGGATGGCCGAGCTGCTCCTGGAGCGGGGCGTGTACGTCATCGGCTTCTCCTACCCGGTGGTGCCGCAGGGCGCCGCCCGCATCCGGGTCCAGCTGTCCGCGGCGCACTCCACGGAGGACGTGAACCGTGCGGTGGACGCGTTCGTCGCGGCGCGGGCGGAGCTGGACGCCGTGCAGGCGTGACCCTTGGTGGGGGAGTGGCCGCCGGTTTGGGAGAATTGGCCACATGATCGAAGCGCGGCGGCTGCACATCCTCCGTGCGGTGGCCGACCACCGCACCGTGACGGCGGCTGCCGCCGCGCTCTATCTCACGCCCTCCGCGGTCTCCCAGCAGCTGACCGCCCTGGAGCAGGAGACCGGCCACCGCCTGGTGGAGCGCGGCGCCAAGGGCGTACGGCTCACGCCCGCCGGGGAGATCCTCCTCTCCCACACGAACGCGGTCCTCGCCCAATTGGAGCGGGCCGAGGCGGAACTAGCTGCGTACAGCTCCGGCGCCGCGGGCACGGTGACCGTCGCGTCCTTCGCCACGGGCATCGCCCTGGTCGTCGGTCCCGCCCTCGCCAGGCTTGCCTCGTCGGCGCCCGGGATAAGGGTGCGGGTCCAGGACGCGGAGGGCGACGCGAGCCTGCCGATGGTGCTCGACCGGCAGGTGGACGTGGCGGTGGCCGTGGAGTACCGCGGCGCGCCGGGCGCGGACGACCCCCGGCTGACGCGCGTCCCGCTCTACGCGGAGCCGTTCGACGCGGTGCTCCCGGTGACCCACCGGCTCGCGGCGGCCGAGCGCGTACCGCTCGCGGAGCTGGCCAAGGACGCGTGGATCGGCCCCTTCGCGGGGAACCCCTGCCACGACGTGGTGATCCTCGCCTGCGAGGCGGCCGGGTTCCAGCCGCTCCTTGAGCACTGGTCGGACGACTTCCGGGCCGTGGTCGCGCTGGCCTCGGCCGGTGTGGGGGTCGCCCTCGTCCCCCGGTCCGCGCTGAAGGGCATGGATGTCTCGGGGGTCGTGATCCGCCCGGTCGACGGCGTCGCCCCCACACGCCGGGTGTTCGCGGCGGTGCGGTGCGGCGCGGAGGAGCACCCGCTGATCCGTCCGGTGCTCGACGCCTTGGGGGAGGCGGCGCAGTAACGGTCTAGGTGAGGGCCGACGTCACGTACGCCGTGGCCTCCGCGATCAGGGCCTCCCTCGGTTCGGCGTCGTACCCGGAGCGGTCCGACATGATCGCGAGGACGATCGGCGCGGCGTTCGGCGGCCACACGACGGCGATGTCGTTGGCGCGCCCGTAGTTTCCTGTGCCGGTCTTGTGGGCCAGCGTCCAGCCCTTGGGAAGACCGGCCCGGATCCGCTTCTCACCGGTGATGCTGCGCTCGAGCCAGTCCTTCAGGAGGGCGCGCTTGCGTGCGGGCAGCGCCTTGCCGATGACCAGCTCCTGATAGTCGCGGGCGACGGCACGGGGTGTGGTGGTGTCGCGTGGATCGCCGGGGCGGTTGCCGTTCAGCTCGGGCTCGAACTGATCCATCCGGCTCTCCGCGTCGCCGAGCCCCCGCAGATACGCGGTAAGGCGACGCGTCCCGCCGATGTCGCGCATCAGCAGATTCCCGGCCGTCCCGTCGCTGTACCGGACCGCGGCGTCACAGAGCTGCCTGATGGTCATGCCGGTCGCGACATGGTCCTTGGTGATCGGCGAGATGGAGTCGACGTCGGCCTCGCCGTAGGTGACGACCTTGTCCAGGTGACTCAGCGGGTTCCGGTCGAGGACGGCCGCCGCGGCGAGCGCCTTGAAGGTGGAACAGAACGCGAAACGGTCGTCCGCGCGGTGGGTGAGCACGGCGCCGGTGCGGGTGGCCAGCGCGTACACCCCCAGACGCGCGTCGTGCTCGCGCTCCAGCGCGGCGAGGCGCGACGCGGCCTGAGCCATGGCGGGGTGCTCACGGGGCGGCGGCGCGGACGCGGCCGACGACGACCGTACCGCGGCGGGCCGCTCGTCCGGCGCGCAGCCCGCCAACGGCAGAACCATCCCCGCCCCCAACAGGGCACGACGCGTGAGACCGGACGGTCGGGACGAGCTCAAGATCCACCCTTTCCATGGCACAACCCTTGCCCGGCAAGTGAACACGAACGCGGCCCGCCGGGGAGGCGGGCAGCGACGCCGGGCGCCAGATCAGGCCACGTGTGGGGATGTGGGCGGCCGGCTGGGGCGGGGGCTCCGTCCGGATCAGGCCGCCGGAGACTGGTGGGGTGCCGAGGCCGCTGTCCCCGTCCCCGTCTCCGTCACCGTCACCGTCTCCGTCTCCGTCACCGTCTCCGTCTCCATCCAGGACACGCGCGGGGTGGCTCCGGTGGGGCGGATCATCCGTGCGGATGGGTGGTGCGGGATTACTGACTGTGCTGGGTGGGCCGTTGGGGTTCGGCCCGGATCAGGCCGCCGGACACTGGTGGGGTGCCGGGTCCGCTGTCCTCGTTGCCGTCTCCGTCCAGGCCACGATCGGGGACGTGGTGGCCGGTGCACGCGGGGTGGCCTGCGGTGGCGTGGATCATCCGTGCCGATGGGCGGTGCGGGATTACTGACTGTGCTGGGTGGGCCGCTGGGGTTCGGCCCGGACCAGGCCGCCCGACACCGGCGAGGTGCCGGGGCCGCTGTCCCCGTCTCCGTCACCACCCCCCTCTCCGTCCGCGTCCGCGTCCGCGTCCGCGTGGCGAAGTACCCAGTCGTCGAGGTCGCGTGCCGCCTCCAGCGGCGACCCGTTGGCGTACGCACGCCACCAGCTCACCTCGGTGTGGGAAGCGGCCGGGGCGGGGCGGCGCAGCTCCTCGCGGACCTGGGCCTCGGCCAACGCGAAGCGCACCCGCGCTGCCTGTGCGTCCACGCCAAGGACGTCGCCGATGAGCTGCCAGCTCGCGCCGCCGAGCCGTTCGAAGACGGCGGCGGCTTCCAGGAACCGGCGTGCGGCCGCGAGCACTTGGGCGGCGTCGGCCAGCACGGAACCGGGGGAGCTGACGCCGCCGTCGGGCCGCAGCTCGTGCTCGCCGATCGGTACGGCGGCGCGCGCGAGGTCGGCGAGATCGCACGCCTCGAAGGCGGCCGCCAGACGTGCGCGGGCCGCGTCCGTGTACGGGGATGCGCCGTCCATCATGGTCTCGGCGTTGCCGCCGGGGTTGCCTTCGGTCATGTCGGTCGGCCTCAACTGCGCAGGAAATAAAGGACGGTCATAGTCGCGGCCGTGGTCAGGATGATGCCCCGCAGCAGTCGGGCGGAGAGCCGACGTGCGAAGTGCGCGCCGGTGACGCCGCCGATCAGCGAGCCCGTCAGCATGCCGGCGATGACGAGCGGGGCGCTCAGCGCGTCCGAGGCGACGAGGAACAGCACGGTCGCGCTGAGATACATGGCCGCGATCTGGGTGACCCGCACCGGATTGCCCGCCGCGGTGTCGATGCCCAGGCCGATGCTCCACAGGGCCAGCATCAGGATGCCTACGGCACCGCCGAAGTATCCGCCGTACAGGGCGAGAAGGAACTGGCCGATCAGGATGGCCCGGGAGCTCATGCCGACCGGGCGGCCGAGGGCCGAGGTCAACGTACGGGACAGGCGGCGTCCGAAGGCGAGCACCAGCGTCGCGAAGGCGAGCAGCCAGGGCACCGCCGCGTCGAACGACGCCGCGGGCAGGGTGAGCAGCAGACCGGCGCCGATCGCGCCGCCGACCGCGCTGACCGCGGTCAGCGCAGGCATGGACGCCGCACCGACCGGGGCGAGTTCGCGTCGGTAGACCCAGCCGCTTGCCAACGCGCCGGGCACCAGGGCGATGGTCGCCGACGCGTTCGCCGTCACGGGGGACAGACCGACCGCGACGAGAGCGGGCAGCGCCACGAACGTGCCTCCGCCGCCGACGGAGTTCAGCGCCCCGGCGGCGACACCGGCGAGCAGGACGAACAGGATCTCGGACATCGGGCGAGCATCACCCCGTGGCCGCCCGGCCCACAATGCGTAATCGGTGTACCCAGCCTAAGGCTGGGCCATAGGCTCGGCCGGGTGCGTTATGACCTCGACGATCTGCGGCTCTTCCTCGACATCGTGACGGAGGGCTCGATCACGGCGGGCGCCCGCCGGATGCATCTGAGCCTGCCGTCGGCGAGCGCCCGGGTGCGCTCGCTGGAGCACCAGGCGGGGGTGGAGCTGCTGATCCGCGGCCGCCGGGGCGTGCGCCCCACACCGGCGGGGACGACGCTGGCCCGGCACGCGCGCGAGGTCATCGCGCAGACCGTGCGTCTTGAGAGCGCCGTGGCGGGCTACACCCGTTCCCCGGCCGCTCCGCTGACGCTGCTGAGCGGCGGCTCCGCCATGCACCGGCTCGTGCCGCGCGCCCTGGTCTCGTTCCTGCGGGCGCACCCCGACGTCGACGTCACCGTGTCCGAAAGCCGTACGCCGCAGACCGTCCGCAAGCTGGCCGACGGCGAGGCGGACCTGGGAGTGGTCGTCGACGACGAGGCACGCGACAGCGGCCTGGAGACGGAACCGCTGGGCGACGACTCCCTCGTAGTGATCGGCCAGGCAGGCGGGGTGCTCGCCGGGCGCACCGCGCTGACCTACCGGGAGGCCGCCGAGCACCCGCTCGTCGGGCTCGACGCCGATTCCTCGCTGGGGCGCTGGATAGAGAAGCACCTCGGTCCGCACGCGCCGGTCGCGCGCTACCGCACCAGCGTCGCCCACCTGAACGTCCTGGTCGCCCTCGCGGCCGCCGGCGTCGGCCTGGCGGTGGTCCCACGCCGCGCGATCGACCCGAGCCAGCCCTTGGACGTGTGCGAACTGCAGGATCCGTGGGCTCGGCGGCAGCATCTGCTGGCGTGGGGGGTCAAGAACGGCCCGTCGTCACCGGCGGTTCAGGCGCTGGCGGAGCATCTGCGGAGGGCGGCGCTTTCGGAGGACGGATGGAAGCGTCCGGGCACTGCCGGGTAAACGGGTGGGCGGGCGGGAAAAATCCGCGCGGACTCCTCAGCCGAGCGCAGCCACACTGCCCCGCAGCACCACCTCCCCCCGAACCCGTTCGACCCGAGACCTCACGCCCCGCTCCCGCAGAGCAAGCCCCATGACCTCCCGCCCCATCCGGGCCAGCGGCAACGCCACGGTACTCAGCGGCGGGTCCAGTTCAGCGACCAGCGGCACGTCGTCGAACCCGGCGAGCGACACATTCTCCGGCACCCGAAGCCCCCGCTCCCGCAGCGCGCCCAACGCCCCCACGGCCATCACATCCGTCACCGCGAAGACGCACGTCACCCGCCGCCCCCGCCGCAGCAGTTCGACCGCCGCCGCATGGCCGCCGGCCCGGGTGAACGCGCCCTCCACGATCCGCTCGGGCGGCAGCGCGACCCCCGCGTCGGCCAGCGCGTCGCGGAACCCGGCGAGCCGGTCCGCGACCGTGGTGAGCCGCTCCGGCCCGGTGAGGACGGCGAACTCCCGGTGGCCCAGGGACAGCAGCGCCCGCGCCAGAGCGCCCGCACCCTCCCGGTTCTCCGGCTGCACCGTGTCGACGCGGAGGCCGCGGTGCCTGCTGACGACGGCGACACGGCCCCCGTCCCGTATGTACGGGGTGAGCTCGGACTTCAACGACCTTTCCCACGCCGGGTCCTGGAACCCCGAGCCGATCAGCAGGATCGCGCGGGCCCGCTGCGCGCGCAGCATCGACACGTACGCGATCTCCCGGTCCGGGGCGCGAAAGGTGCTGGCCAGCATGACGAGCAGGTCCCGCTCGGCCGCCGCCGCCATCACGCCGCCCGCGATCGCCGAGAAGTAGGGGTCGCCGACGTCGTGGCAGATCACGCCGACCGTGTTGTTGGAGGCGCTGGCGAGCGCCTGCGCATGGGCGTTGGGGATGTAGCCCAGCCGGTCGGCGGCGTCGATCACCCGCCGCCGCAGCTCCTCACGGACCCGCGTCGTGCCGTTCAGTGCCCGTGACGCGGTGGCCGGCGAGACCCCGGCGGTGCGGGCCACCACGTGCAGCGTGACGTGCGGCCCATGTTCCCGTTCCCCCACCCGCGCCCCCTTCGTCTCGCGCCGCGAAACTTCGAGCCGACCTATTGACCCTGCGGTCAGCCAGTCATTAGCGTGGCGGACACCTTATCAGAAAGCGCTTTCTGAAA
This sequence comes from Streptomyces sp. NPDC059037, assembly GCF_042740015.1. Lineage (NCBI taxonomy): Bacteria > Bacillati > Actinomycetota > Actinomycetes > Kitasatosporales > Streptomycetaceae > Streptomyces > Streptomyces sp. NPDC059037. Next base: position 30,779 of record NZ_JBHYIG010000017.1, on the reverse strand, counting down.
GCGGTTTCCGCACCGTCGAGTACCACCGGGTGCCATCGAGTACCACCGGACACCACCGAAGCTCCGCAACTGCCTCCGAAGTTCGCTGTATGCCAGGGGAGTTCACCGTGAGCCAGAGCGCACTGCAGGCAACTCCCGCCAAGACGGCGGGCGTTGCCGACCGCAGCCGCCCCACTCTGCGTCAACGTACGGTCGAAGCGGCCGAGAAGGGCTGGCGCCCGCTCGCCCTGCTGCTCGTCTGCTTCGGCGCGTGGTGGCTGATCGCCGCCACCGAGATGGTCGAGGCCTATCTCGTCCCCTCGCCCGGCGCGACCCTCGACGTGCTGCTCGACAAGTCCGACTACCTCTGGCAGCACAGCTGGGTCACCACCTACGAGACCCTGCTCGGCTTCGTCATCGCGGTGGGCGTCGGCATCCTCTCGGCGGTGCTGATGGTCTACTCGACGACCGTCGAGAAGACGCTCTATCCCATCCTCCTCTTCGCCCAGGTCGTGCCGAAGATCGCGATCGCGCCGCTGTTCGTCGTCTGGCTCGGCTTCGGCATCGCTCCCAAGATCCTGATCGCCGTGCTCATCGCCTTCTTCCCCGTCGTCATCTCGATGGTGACCGGGCTCAAGGCCGTCGATCCGGAGATGCTCCAGCTCTCCGCCACCATGGGGGCGCGCCCCTGGCAGACCTTCCTCAAGATCCGCTTCCCGGCGTCGCTTCCGCATCTGTTCTCGGGCCTGAAGGTCGCCGTCACGCTCGCGGTGACCGGCGCCGTCGTGGGCGAGTTCGTCGGTGCGAACGAAGGCCTCGGCTATGTGATCCTCCAGGCCAACGGCAACCTCGACACCCCGATGCTCTTCGCGGGGCTCCTCGTCATGTCGCTGATCGGCGTCGTCCTCTTCGTGCTCGTCGAGATCGCCGAGAAGCTGCTGCTCCCGTGGCACGCGAGCCGCAGGGACGTGGCCGCCACCACCTCGTACTGACGCACCACCACGTACCGACGCGACGCACCGCCCCCCCAGCCATGTCCCCCGTACGCGAGAAGGGCCGTCCCATGCACGCGCGCAGACTGCTCACCGGCCTCGTCCCCCTGGCTCTCGTCGCGGTGACCGCGACGGCCTGCGGCGACGACGACAAGACGAGCACCAGCGACTCCGGCAAGGAGCTCGACAAGGTGACGCTGACGCTCAACTGGTATCCGTACGGCGAACACGCGCCGTTCTACTACGGAGCGAAGCAGAAGATCTTCGAGAAGCACGGCATCGACCTGGAGATCAGGGCGGGCCAGGGCTCGCAGAAGACCGTGCAGGCCACCGGCGCCGGGCAGACCGACTTCGGCTGGGCGGACACACCCGCGGTGCTCGCCGGCGTCGACCAGGGCGTGAAGGTCAAGAGCCTCGGCGTCTTTCTGCAGACGACGCCCGCCTCCGTGCAGTCCTTCGCGGCGCAGGACATCAAGTCGCCCGCCGACCTCAAGGGCAAGACGGTCGCGGGCACGGCCGGCGACGCGCTCACCAAGACCTTCCCGATCTTCCTGCAGAAGAACGGCATGGAGCTGTCCGACGTCAAGGTCCAGAACACCGACCCGGCAGGCAAGATCGCCGCGGTGATCTCCGGCAAGACGGACGCACTGCTCGGCTACGCGAGCGACCAGGGGCCCACCATGCAGAACAAGGCGAAGAAGGACGTCTCGTATCTGCGCTTCTCCGAGAACGGCCTGAACTTCTACTCCAACGGCCTCATCGCCGGGCCCAAGACCCTTCAGGGGAACGGTGATCTGGCCCGGCGCATGACCAAGGCCGTCAGCGAGTCGTGGGCGGCCGCCGAGAAGAACCCGGAGCCCGCGGTCGCCGCCATGGAGGGCGCGTCCGAGCAACTGCCCCCGGAATCCGTGCTTTCCGAGCAGTTCAAGACCACGCTGACGCTGCTGCACACCGACGCGACCCAGGGGAAGGCGCCGGGCGCCAACACCGAGGCGGACTGGCAGCAGACCATCGACGTCTTCGCGGAGGCCGGCATGGTCAAGAAGGCCGAGCCCGTCGCGGAGTACTGGGACGCGGCCAAGGGGATCAAGGGCTGAGGGGCGACAGGGGAATGGCGAAGGATGCGACGCTCAAGATGGTGAGTGACGAGGCGCGCGCGCCGGCGTCTGAGGCGGCGGGAGCGGCGCCCGCCGTGCGCCTGGCCGACGTCGCCGTCCGCTTCCGTACGAAGAAGAAGGACGTCACCGCGCTGCGCGAGGTCTCCCTCGACGTCGGGGCGGGCGAGTTCGTGGCGATCGTGGGGCCGTCGGGCTGCGGCAAGTCGACCCTCCTGAAGCTCGTCGCCGGGCTGCTCACGCCCTCTTCGGGGGACGTGCGCCTGGGCGGCGAGAGGGTGCGCGGGCCGCGGCGCGACATCGGCTACGTCTTCCAGCGGGCCGCGCTGCTCGACTGGCGCTCGGCCCGGCGCAACATCCTGCTCCAGGCGGAGATGCGCAGGATCCCCGCGGCGCAGGCACGCGCGCGTACCGACGATCTGATCCGGATGACCGGACTCGGCGGCTTCGAAGACGCCTATCCGCATGAGCTGTCCGGTGGCATGCAGCAGCGCGTCGCCCTCTGCCGGGCGCTCCTTCACGAGCCGCCGGTGCTGCTGATGGACGAGCCCTTCGGCGCGCTCGACGCGCTCACGCGCGAGCAGATGAACGTGGAGCTGAACCGGATCTGGCGCGAGACCGGCACGACGGTGCTCCTGGTCACCCACTCGATCGCGGAGGCCGTCTATCTCGCGGACCGCGTCGTCGTGATGAGCCCGCGCCCCGGGACGGTCACGGAGATCATCGACGTCGGTCTGCCACCCGAGCGTTCGTACGCGACGACGCTGGCGACGACCGAGTTCCGTGAGGCCACGGGGCGCATCCGCGATCTGCTGGGGGCGGCGTCCGCGCACGAGTGAGGCAGGGGCCACCGAGGGCGAGCCTTGCAGTGCTTCTCATATTCGGGATAGCGTGCCGAATATGGAACAGGATGAGGTCGATGAACGGCTCGCCGCGCGCCTCGCCGAGCTGCGCGCCGAACGCGGCTGGTCGCTCGGCGACGTGGCGGACCGCAGCGGGGTGAGCCGCTCCACCCTGTCGCGGGCCGAGCGCGCGGAGATCAGCCCCACCGCGGCCCTCCTGAACCGGCTCTGCGCCGTCTACGAACGCACCATGTCGCAGCTCCTGAGCGAGGTGGAGGCCGAGCCCGCGCAGCTGGTGCGCGCCGCCGAGCAGAGCGTGTGGACGGACGGCGCGTCCGGCTTCGTACGGCGGTCGGTGTCCCCGCCGCACGCGGGGCTGCGCGGTGAACTCGTCGAGGGGCGCCTCGAACCGGGCGCGGACGTCGCCTACGACCGGCCTCCCGTGCCCGGCATCGAGCAGCACATCTGGGTGCTCGACGGGGCCCTTGAGATCACAGTCCAGGGCGAGGAGCACCACCTGGAGGCGGGCGACTGCGTGCGCTTCCGGCTCTGGGGTCCGACGCGGTTCCGCTGTCCGGGGCGGAAGGCCGTGCGGTACGCGCTGGTGGTGGTCGCACGATGACGGCACCGACGCGCTCGGCCCCGGCACGCCTGTCGCGCCTGTCCGCCGACGAACTCCTCGCGGCCGCCAACGAGTTGGCCGCCCTGCTCGCCGACGTCGTGGCCGGCGGCTCCTCCCTCGGCTTCCTCGCGCCGCTCGACCGGAAGGACGCCGCGGACTGGTGGCGGGGCCTGGCTCCGGCGGTGGCGCGGGGCCGGCTCGCGGTCTGGGCCGCGCGCGACGCGGAACGGATCACCGGGACGGTGAGCCTCGGCTTCACGGACAAGCCCAACGGCAGGCACCGCGCCGAGATCCTCAAACTGATGGTCCACCGTTCCGCACGCGGCCAGGGCCTGGCCCGCAGGCTCCTGGCCGCCGCGGAACGCGCGGCGGCCGAGGCGGACGTGACCCTCCTGATCCTGGACACCGAGACGGGCAGCCCCGCCGAGTCGCTGTACCGGTCGGGGGGTTGGACGGCGGCCGGAGTGATCCCGGACTACGCGACGGATCCGGCCGGGGCGCTCCACCCGACGACTGTCTTCTTTAAGAAGCTTCATTGACAAGCCTCTTAAAGAAGGCGGGCCGTTCGGGGGTGCCCCGGCCGGATCCGGCCCATCAGTACCGCAGCGCCGCCAGATACCCGTAGCTGTTGCGTGCCGTGGCGAACGGATCGGTCGGGCTGTCGTGCTCCACGAGCCACTGCCGGACGCCGCCCACATGCGCGTTGTCGAACATCGCGGCGAAGTCCAGCGTCCCCGAACCGACATCGGCGAAGCCGCCGTCCGCCGCCATGTCCTTCACATGGAGCGCGGGGAAGCGGCGAGGGTGACGTACGAAGTACGCCGCCGGATCCGCGCCGCCCTTGGCCGCCCAGTACACGTCCAGCTCGAAGCCGACGAGCTCCGGGTCGGTCTCCGTCACGAGGATGTCGTACAGGCTCGTGCCGTCGACCACCACATGGTCCGTGCCGTGGTTGTGGAAGAGCAGCCGCCCCAGGCCCGCGTCGCGCGACGCCTGCCCGATCCGGTTGAACTCCCGTGCCGCTTCCCGGAATCCGTCCGGCGTGTGCAGCGCGCCGGGCAGGCTCGGCACCACGGGCCACCGCGCGCCGAGCGTGTGCAGATCCGCGAGCGCCTGGGGCAGCCCGGCGCCCTTGAGCGTGTCGTAGGAGACATGCTCAAGGACCGCCCGCAGGCCCACCGCGTCGAGCATCCGCCGGATGTCGGCCGCGCCGTAGCCGTGCCGGCCGCTCACGCCGACCGTCGCGTAGCCGATCTCCGCGAGCTGCTCCAGGGTGCCCGCGAAGTCCTGCGCGAGGGCCGTGCGCATCGTGTAGAGATGCATGCCGATGCCGCCGCGCGGGATGCGCCTGCGCCGGGACGTGTCATCGGCGCGCGCGGGCAGTGCGGTGCCGACCGCTGCCGCGATCCCCAGTGACGTACCGAGAAACGCTCTTCTGGTTCCGTTCGGACCTGAACTCCTCATGTCCACCCCTCACTTCACCGTGATCCGGACCGCGCCGGTCGTCGTGTCGCCCTTGTCGTCCGTGACGGTCAGATGCGCCGTGTACGTGCCCACGCGCGCGTACGTGTGCTCGGCGCTGCCGCTCCCGGTGCCGCCGGGCTTGGAGTTGTCGCCGAAGTCCCAGTGGTACGCGGCGGCCGAGCGGCCGTCGGGGAGCTTCACCTCGCTCGTGAGCTTGACGGCGAGGGGCGCGGTGCCGCTGTCCGGGGCCGCCTCGACCGACACCTTCGCACCGGTGTTCTTCTCGACCCCGGGGCCGTTGAAGTGCAGCCAGTCGAGCGCGAACAGGTCGGGCTTCTCCGCCGACCACTGGGGGTTGGTGAACACGGCGTACAGCTTCGTCGTGCCGTCGTGGTCGGCCAGTTCGGTGGTCGGCGACACGACATTGCCCCAGCCGCCCGTGTTCGGCACGCTCACCTTGCCGAGCAGCTCGCCCGTGGGGGACCCGGCCCGGAACTCGATGTCGCCGCCGAGCCCGCCCGAAGCGGCCCCCACGGTCACGGAGTCGACGCCCTTGAGGTGCACCGGGTCGAAGGCGACCCAGTCGCCGTCCTCGATCTCGATGAGCCGCTTGCCGCCGGACGCGTCCGCGCGGTCACCGGTCACCGCCCCTTCGTGCGCGCCGCCGGTGCTCGTGCGGTGCTCCGCCTCGCGGAACGTCGTCCGCAGCGTCAGCGAGCTCGACCCCGTCAGCGCGGGCACCCCGTCCGCGCCCTTGTCCTCGTACTGGGCCGTGATCCCGTAGTAGAGGTTCTGGCCGGGACCGTGGCTGTCCCCGGCGTCCGTCACGATCTCGCCCGCGCAGCCGGTGTAGTTGTCCAGCGGATGCAGATGGGTGTCGTGCCCGAGCTGGGACTGGACGACGACCTTCTTGCAGTCGATCGGCCCGTCCTCCTTGTCGGTCACCTTGATCTTGAACGGGATCGTGTCCCCGAAGCTGAACGTCCCGCCGTTCGGGGGCTGTTGGATCGTCACCACGGGCCGGGTGTTCCCGACGGTGATCTCCTGCACGGCAAGACCGCTCAGATCACCCGGACCCGTCACCTTCAGACGTGCGCTGAACTGGCCCTTCTTGGTGTACGTGTACGTCGGTTCCGCCTCGGTCGAGTCGGTCGTGCCGTCCCCGTCGAAGTCCCAGGCGTACGTCACGGGCTTGCCGTCGGGCAGCCCCGAACCCTTGCTGGAGAACTTCACCGTCAGCGGGACCGTGCCGTTGTCCGGAGTGGCGCTCACGCGGGCGTCCGGGAGGCGTTTGTCGGCCACGTAGTCGATGCGGTAGATGCCCGCGCCCTCGTTGCTGCCGCCGCGGCCTGTGCCGCTGCCGAGCCCGAAGTCGATGACGTACATCGCACCGTCAGGACCGAAGTCGGCGTCGAAAGGCTGGTTCCATTTCATGTCCGGGAAAAGGGAGTTGATCGAGTTCAGATCGCCCGCCTTCGCGGGCTCGAAGCGCGGATCGGTGAACGTCTGGTCCTTCTCCTGCATCGAGAAGACCTTGAACCACTGCCGCGTCAGCTCGTAGTTGAACCACTTCCCCTCGAAGTACTCGGGGAACTTCGTCTTGTACGTGTTGTCCGCGTCGTAGTCATAGACGGGACCGCTCATCGGGCCGCCGCCACCCGTGCCGAGCTCGGGGAACTCCTTGGACGCCGAGTACGCGTACCAGACGTTCGCGGGCTGCGCCGGCGGCAGATCCCGCAGGCCCGTGTTGTTCGGCGAATCGTTCACGAGCTTCGCGCAGTCGAATTTCGCGCCCGACGTCTTCGTCGCGAAGTCGTAGTCGTTGAACGGGGTGTTGTCGCCGATGCAGTACGGCCAGCCGTAATGGCCCGCCTTGGTGATGCGGTTGTACTCGACCGTCCCCTCGGGACCGCGGTCGGCGACGGCCGCTTTCGCGTCGGGACCGTAGTCGGCCATCAGCAGGGCGCCGCTCAGCGGGTCCGTGGTGATGCGGAAGGGATTGCGCAGGCCCATCGCGTAGACCTCGGGCCGTGTCTTGTCCGTGCCCGGCGCGAAGAGATTGCCTTCGGGGACGGAGTACGTCCCGTCGTCCTTCGGCGTGATCCGCAGAACCTTTCCGCGCAGGTCATTTGTATTGCCAGAGGTGCCCTGCGCATCCCAGGCACGGCGGCCTTCGCGCTCGTCGATCGGACTGAATCCGTCCGACGCGAACGGATCGGTGTTGTCACCCGTGGCGATGTACAGGTCGCCCTTCTTGTCGAAGGCGATGGAGCCCGCCATGTGCGAGTTCGCCCGGCCCTCGCCGCGCCAGGTGGGAATGGTCAACAGGCGCTTCTCGGTGGCCGGGTCGACCTTGCCGCCCGATTCGGTGAAGCGGGACAGATTGATGCGTTTCTCGGTCTTGTCGGAGTTCAGGAGATAGAGCCAGTGGTTGTCCTTGAACTTCGGGTCGAGCACGAGGCCGAGCAGCCCGTCCGACTGGCTCGTCATCTCGGGGGTGTAGTCGAAGTCCAGCGCCGTGGTGACCTTCAGCGTCTCCTGGTCGATGATCTTGAGCTTCCCGGTGCGCTGGACGAAGAACACCCGGCGGTCGGGGGCGACGGCCAGCTCGAAGGGGTCCGCCAGATCGTTCGTGGCGAGCGGCGTGCGCTGGAAGGCGCCGGTCTTGGTGGCGATGCAGTCGCCGGGCTTGTTGCCCGCGGCCCACTCGATGCCGCCGAGGATGTGCCGGAGGAAACCCTCTTCCTGGAAGGCCGACTTGGCGTGGCCGCCTGCCGTGTACCAGGAGCGGCCGCCGTCATAGTTCTGGCACCAGGACCACGGCTGGTCGACGCCCTCGTCGAGGCCGGTGACGCCGTCGCGCACCTTGACCTGGGCGAGCGTGTGCACCTTGCCCGTCGGATTGGCGCGCCAGTTGTACCACTCCTCCGAGCGCTCCCAGAGCTCCGGGAGGCCCTTGGTGGAGGGGTGCGCGTGGTCGAGCACCTTGATCCGCCCGGTCTGTACTTCGGGGTGCTTGTCGAAGATCGCGCCGACCAGTCCCTCGTACCAGCTCCAGTCGCGCTCGCTGGCCGACGCCGCGTGCAGCCCGACCCAGCCGCCGCCCCCGCGGACGTACTTCTGGAAGGCCGCGCGCTGCTCGGCGTTCAGCAGATCGCCCTTCTCCGGGGTGGAGTTGGTGTTGTTGAAGACGATGGCCTGGAAGCGGGCGAGATTGGCGTCGGTGAAGGCCGCCGCGTCGTCGGTGGCCTCGACCTCGAAGCCGTTCTCGCTGCCGAGCTTCTTGATGGCCTCGATGCCCGCGGGGATCGAGTCGTGCGGGAAGTTCGTGACCTTGGAGAAGACCAGGACACGGTAGGGGGCCGCCGCGGCCGCCGGCTCTCCTTGCGCCGCCGCGCGGGGCGGGGCGGTGAGGCCGAGACCGATGACGAGGGCGAGCAGGGCGACGATCGCGAGCAGGGGTCTGAGTGCGGTGGGACCCGTGCCCGTTCTCGGCACGGTGGGACTCGTGGAACTCATGGCGCTCCCTGGGCTGGGCGGGTGGACGGCTGCCGGTAGCCGGGTGTGCGGTGAGTGCGAGTTGCGTCGTACGCGGTGCGCGGAGCCCGAGTTGAGCTAGAAAGCGCTTTCTCCCGCGCGCTGTTCAGCGTAGGAGCCGCTCAGACGGAGGGTCAATGGGTCGGAAGGGTCTGGCGTGAGGAGAGAGCCGCCGCGGGAGCCGGTGGCCGGGCACGGGTATGAGGCCCCGCGCGCGGGGGAGGGTTGACGACCAGGAAGCCACATAGAACGCATCGCACACGTCGCACACGTCGCACACGTCGCACAGGGGAGTCGTCCCATGACTGACCACGCCGGCACGCCCGCACCCGCCGCATACACCGTCGGAGTCGCGAACGCGGCCGACGGCACACCGATCGCCACCTACACCTGGCTGCCGGAGGGCAGGCCGCGCGCCTTCGTGCAGATCGCGCACGGCGCGGGCGAACACGCCCTGCGCTACGACCGGTTCGCCCGCCATCTGACGGCGAACGGCTACGGAGCCATCGCCTCCGACCACCGCGGCCATGGCGCCACGGCCCAGTCGACCGGCGGCTACGGAGTGACGGGTTCAGGTCCCGCCGACGGCGCCGACAGCTGGCGCGCCATCGTCGACGACCTCAAGACGATCGGCGACCAGGTGCGCGCGCTGCACCCCGACACCCCGTTCTTCCTGCTCGGCCACAGCCTCGGCTCGCATCTCGCCAGGGACTACGCCCAGGAGTACGCCGACGGCCTCGCGGGCCTCATCCTCTCCGGAACCTTCCGCTCCCTGCCCGGAGTCGAGACCGAGGAGTCGATCGCCCGCCTGGAGCGCGAGATCGCCGACAACGGCCGGACGGCGCTCTCCTCGTACATCCCCGAACTCTTCGCCTCCTTCAACGACCCGTACCCGCACCGCACCGGCTTCGAGTGGCTCTCGCGCGACGAGACCGAGGTCGATGTGTACGTCGCCGACGAACGCTGCGGATTCCCGTTCTCCGCGGGGCTCTGCCTGGACTGGGTGCGCGCCGTGCGCAAGATCAACGACCCGCGGAACCTGGCCAGGATCCCGGCCGACCTGCCCGTCCACATCGCGGTCGGCACGGACGACCCCTGCAACCAGGGGATGACGCTGGTCCATGAACTCCTGGAGGACTTCCGGTACGTGGGCGTGGGCGACCTCACGTGGAAGGGGTACGAACAGGCGCGCCACGAGATCCTCAACGAGACGAACAGGGACGAGGTGCAGCAGGACCTGACGGCCTGGCTGGACAAGCGCGTGCTGTGAGGGGAGGGGCGGGTCTGGCGCGTATCGGCGGCAGCCCTGAAGGCCCTTCGGGGGGCCGCTGTCAGTGGCGTTGGCTAACGTTCATGGCATGTCTCGAGCTCATGCCAAAGCCGCCCATGTCACGGGCGACGACGTACGCCGTATCGCCCTGGCCCTGCCGGATACGACGGAGAAGATCGCCTGGAGCATGCCCACCTTCCGGGTGGCCGGGAAGATGTTCGCCACGCTGCCCGAGGACGAGACGTCCATCGCCGTGCGCTGCCCGAAGGAGGAGCGGGACGAGCTGGTCCTCGCGGAGCCGGACAAGTTCTGGATCGCCGACCACGAGGCGATGTTCGCCTGGGTGCGCGCACGCCTCGTGGCGCTCGACACGGCCGAGCTGACCGACATCCTCGCCGACTCCTGGCGCCAGGCCGCCCCCACCCGGCTCCTGGACGCCTACCCGGAGGTGGGCGTGCCGCCGGCGGACTGACGCGGGATCGCCCTACGCGGCCCCCAGAAACCCGGTGATCCGCTCCCGCAGGGACCGCGCGTCGAGGCCGTGCGCGGCCAGGTGCTCGTCGATCCGCCCGTAGCGGCGCAGCTCGGCCCGGCCGACGCCGAGCCCGAGGACCCGGTGCGGGAGGTCGGCCAGCGCGTCGTTCGCGGCGGCGGTTGAGGTTCCGGCCAGATAGGGCTCGACGATCACGACGTCGGCGGCATGCGCCGCCCCCACGGCCCGGCGCACGGCCTCCGCGTCGAAGGGCCGCACCGTGGTCGCGTAGAGCACGCCGACGTCGAGCCCCTCGGTCGCGGCGATGACGTCGTCCAGCATCGGGCCGACGGCGATCACGACCCCGGCGCGGCCCTCGCGCACGGTGCGGAAGCGTGCCCCGTCGACCGGCAGGGCCTGAGCGTTCGACTGCACCGAAAGGCGGACGTAGACCTTGTCGTCACCGGCGGCGACCGCGTGCCGCAGCAGGGTCTCCGCCTCGTCCGGGTGCCCCGGCACATGCACGGTCCAGCCGTCCAGGGTGTCGAGCAGTGCCACGTCGCCCGGTGACATGTGGGTGAAGCCGCCGGCGGGCCAGTCGAACGAGGCGGCCGCGCTGACCAGCACCCCGCCCACGCCCTGGTGCCCGAAGTCCAGCTTGAGCTGCTCGAACGGCCGCTCCACGAGAAAGCTCGCGAACGTGTGCACGACGGGCCGCAGACCGGCGAGGGCGAGACCGGCCCCGGCGCCCACGAGCAGCTGCTCGCGGATCCCGACGTTGATCACCCGGTCCGGGTGCTTGCGCCGGGTGTCCTTGAACGCGTCCGCTCCGATCTCGGCGAGGACGACGGCGACGCGGGGGTCTTCGTCGAGCAGCCGCGAGACGACGGGGGCGAAGCGATCACGCATGGTGTCCATGACAGAGGTACCTCCGAGAGAAGCTGACGTGGGAGTGGGGGGAGGGGAGGGGCGGCGCGGGTCCGTGGGCGGCGGTACGGCTGAGGCCCGCGGGCGGTGGTCAGGCCTCAGGCGAGCTTGGGCTCGCTCACCGGGCCCTTCGGCTCGACCCGCGCCACGACCACGCGCGGCCGCCCCGGATGCGGCGCGGTGAACGCCGCGTACAGCGCGTCGTGATCACGGCCGTCGACGGTCTGGGCCGACCACCCGGCGGCCTCGAAGCGCGCGGCGATGCCGCCGGGCCTTGCGTGCCGTGCGGATGCGTTGTCGATCACGACGGTGTGCAGCCGTTCGAGGCCGGAAGGACCCGCGAAGGCGATGGCCTCGTGATTGCTGCCCTCGTCGAGCTCCGCGTCCCCCACGAGCACCCACACCCGCGGCTCGGCGAGCCCGCGTGCCCCGAGCCCCAGCGCCGTGCCCACGGCGAGCGGAAGACCGTGCCCGAGCGATCCGCTCCCGATCTCGACCCCCGGCACGAGCACCCGGTCCGGATGGTGCCCCAGCGGAGAGTCGTACGCCCCGAAGCCCTCGAGCCAGTCGACCGGTATGAAGCCCTTGGCGGCGAGGACGGCGTAGTAGGCCATGGGCCCGTGCCCCTTGGAGAGCAGGAACCGGTCGCGCTCCGGGTAGTCCGCGCGCTCCGGTGTGACCCTGAGCACCCTGTCGTAGAGCACCCAGAGGGCGTCGAGGGTCGACGTCGCGGCGGGCCCGTGCTTCTCGTCCCCGGTCATCCGCCCCATGAGGCCCGGAAGATCGGCGTATCCGTACGCGTTTCGGCGTTCCGTTGTCGTCGTCATGCCACCGAGCGTGCAACCTCAAGCTCGCTTGAGGTCAACAGGGCGGGAAAGGCGTGAGCGATCACCGGCCGGAGTGCGGTATTGTTTCGGTGCGCGTTCGGCCAGGGGGAAACCCCAGGTCACACGGGCAACGGGACGTGGCGCAGCTTGGTAGCGCACTTGACTGGGGGTCAAGGGGTCGCAGGTTCAAATCCTGTCGTCCCGACAGTGATGTCGGATATTCCGTAGCTCAGGGCTCATCTTCGGATGGGCCCTGAGGCGTTTTCGGGGAGGGCGCCGGGCGACGCCGTCCTCGCATTTTTGAAATAATGACCTCATTGTTCTCTCTGTCGCGATTGCCCTTTCTGTCGTGTGATGTCACGACCTCGACCACCCAGGGTCCCGCCAGGAGGCCGAGTTTGTGATGGCAGGAACTGAGGAAGGCGCCCACATAAGGCAGCCGAAGCAGCCGCACCATCCCGACCTGCACGAACGTCTGCGTACCGAGTTGGGCCGTATCGACGAGCAGTTGCGGACTCTGCTGGGCGCCATGGACCGGCTTCAGGGCCTGCTGGACGCGGTGGTGTCCATCAGCCGGGAGGTTGAGCTGCCCGCGGTGCTGCACCGCATCGTGACCACTGCCATGGATCTGGTGGGTGCCCGCTACGGCGCACTGGGTGTACTCGACGAATCCGGAGACCACTTGGAGCGGTTCATCGCCGCTGGTCTGTCCGAACAGCAACGCGCTGATCTGGCCCAGACCGGTTTCCCTCGCGGTCTGGGGGTCCTCGGGCACCTGATTCGCCACCCCGAGCCCCTGCGCGTGGAGAGCATCCTGGCCCATCCGTCGTCCGCCGGGTTCCCGCCCGGTCATCCTCGTATGCGTACGTTGCTCGGCGTCGCGATCAGTGTCCACGGCGAGATCTACGGTGATCTCTACCTCTCCGAGCGGAGTGACGGAAAGCCTTTCGACGCTCACGACGAGAACGTCGTCGTCGCCTTGGCCGCCGCCGCCGGGATCGCGATCGAGAACGTCCGCCTGTTCGAGCGGGTACGGGTCGGAGCCGAGCAGTTCCAGCGTCTTCTGTTGCCGACACTTCCCGACCTGCGGCCTTTCACCGCGGCCGCCATCTACCGCCCCGCTGCCGAGCCCAGTCAGCTGGGCGGTGACTGGTACGACGCCATCCCGCTGCCCGGCAACGTCGTGGCGGTCGTCATCGGTGATGTGGTCGGTCACGATCTGACGGCCGCGGCCTCCATGGCCTCCACCCGCAACATGCTGCGCGCTCTGCTGTTCGAAGGGGGCGATGCGCCGGGCGCCGTCCTCGCCCAGCTCGACCGCACGCTGCAAGCCATCACGAGCAATCCCGTCACCACCACGACGCTGGCCCGGATCGAACCGGCCGGACCGGGCTGGCGCCTCCGCTGGAGCACCGCGGGTCACGTCCCGCCGCTGCTCATCGTCCCCGGACGCAGGGCGGAAAGCTTGTTCGCCGCGCCGGGGCTGCCGCTCGGGGTCGACCCCGAACAACCCCGTCCCGACCACTCCCGATACGTACCCCCTGACTCCACCGTGCTCTTCTTCACGGACGGGCTGATCGAACATCCTGCCCGGTCCGTCGACGAGAGCCTCGAAGAGCTCGCCGGTCTCGCCACCGGGTACGCCGGCCTGCCCCTGCAGGAGTTCGTCCAGGAACTGGCCGATCACCACCCCAGCGACGGTCACGACGACATGGCCGTCCTCGCCGTGCGCACCCCGCCCGCCTGATCTCACGTCTGTGCCGAGCGTCCGGCTCAACGGTGCCGTGGAGGATCCGAGGGAACCGGCGGATGATGGATCACGGGAGCGATGTCGAAGCGGAGGTCGTCGCCCGATGGCTGTCGCCCGGCGAGAACGGCTCCGGCGCGGCGCTTTGGCCGCCCTGGACATCTGCGTCGTGGCCGCGCTCTACTACGGCTCAGCCAAGCTGGGACTGCTCCAGCAGCTGGTGCGCGGCCAGGTCACCCCGCTGTGGCCGCCGACCGGGATCGCCCTGGCGAGCCTGCTCCTGCGCGGCCCGCGGGTCTGGCCCGGGATCGCGCTCGGCGCGCTCCTTGTCAACGCCTCCCTCGGGCCGTCGCTTCCGGCCGTGCTGGCCATCGTGGCGGGAAACACCCTCGCGCCTGTCTGCTCGTACGCACTCCTGCGTCGCATGGGATTCCGTATCGAACTGGCCCGTCTGCGGGACGTCCTCGCCCTGGTATTCATCGGCGCGTTCACCGGGATGCTGGTCAGCGCGACGATCGGCAGCGGGAGCCTGGCCCTCGCCGGTGTGTTGAGCGCCGACCAGTTCTGGCCGACGTGGTCCGTCTGGTGGACCGGCGACGCGATGGGCGTCCTGGTGGTGACGCCGGTCCTGCTCGTTCTCCGCTCGGCACGCTGGCCGAAGGAGGCTCCGCCATCCCGTTGGGCGGAGGGATTCCTGCTCCTCGCGGCCACCGCCTGCGTCGGAATCGTCGGGACCGGCAGCGCGCCCCTCATGTTCCTGGGCTTCCCGCTGCTGATCTGGGCGGCCTTCCGCTTCCAGCTGGCCGGGGCCGCACCCTGCGCCCTGGCCATGTGCACCTTCACGATCGTCGCCGCCGCCCAGGAGTCCGGCCCGTTCACCGGTCGCGATCTGCTCACCAACATGATCACCCTGCAGGCTTTCAACGGTTCCTCCGCACTGACCGCCCTGCTGGTCGCGGCGGCCGTCAGTGAGCGCAACCAGGCCCAGCAGGAGATCGCGCGAGCCTGCGGGTATCTCGCCGAGATGGTGGCCAAGGTCTCCGCGGGCGGCTACCAGCCGACGCTCCCCGTCAGCGTCCCCGAAACGGAAGAGCAGGAAGAGCGCGGCGGACGAACCGAGAGAACGGCGTGATCCGGGCGGTCGTTCGGACCCGGTGACTTCAGCTGACGCTGCTCAAATAAGATACTTGAAGAGAAAGTACATGGAGAGGGCATAAAGCACGAGGATGACGGAAACGATCAAGCAGCCCTTATAGGTATTGGCGCTTGCCTGGAGCGCCTCGGCCGGTGTTTTTGATTTTCCGGTGGCGTACTCCTTGACCGCCCTCCGCTGGAAGCGCTGGGCAAACTTGCGCAGAATCCACTTGGGGCCACGCCCTTTGAGGCCGATGAGGTCGAAGACTGAACCGAAGAGATCAGCCGTCACCTGCTGGGACTCAGAGGTTTCGGTCGCATTCTCCATCAGCTTCTTGTCGGTGGGCTCGGCGAGCTCCAAGAGATTCTTCAGCATCCACTCCCGAGGGTCGCTCTTCTCGGGAGCCTCCGCTGCCAGGATGGCCTGATGGAGCTCCAGTTCTCGCTCGCGGCGCTCCTCCTCGTTGTTGAATTCGAACAGGCGAATAAGGTGGTGGGCCGCATCGAGACGCCCCCATGTGAAGTCGCTCCTGCGCCAGTCGCTCTTGAAGAAGGCGGCAAAGTGCTGGAACCGGATTCCGTAGAGCTTTCTGTCGCCCATGTCGTGAAATCTTTCCTCGAACAATGCCCGGCTCATCCTGTCAGGTCCCAGTCGAAGAAATTGAAATTCGGGCATGATCGGCTCGACGACCTTGGAGGGTGGGGCGTAGGCGCGCGTGACCACCTCGACTACGAGGCAGGCGCGAATGGCGTCGTTCGGTTGCTGCATCCAAGAATTGACGTTGGCGGCCCGCAGCGCCCTGACGAACCGGGTTCCCGCGCGGTCGACAATTTCACCGAGACGCTTCGGGACGTCGAGGTCGTTGAACGTGGATTGAACGAACGCGGCGGCACCCTCGTCCGAAAGCAGGGATTCAGGATCCACGTGCAGTGGAATTCTCGACTCGAACGCCTCCAGCATGGCGACGACGTCACGCAGCCGCTCGGTAGTGAATTCGGCTCCCTCGATCAGGCACTGCTGTTGCGCCTCAGTAAGTACGTCTTCCTGGAGGTGATGGTGAAGTTGATGACTCAGCGATTGCAGTACACGTGTGGCTGTGAGGAGTCCCCAGCGCCATTGTCCCTCCAATGGCGAGGTGATCTGCCTACGGTCCCGCAGTGGGACCCAGTTGGGGGGCTCGAGTGAGTTGATCAGGGAATTGATTCTTCCCGGATTGGATTCCCGCGTACCGGCCAGAGAGGTTACCAAGGTGTCTTCGGCGAGTCTCTTGCGAATGTCGAGGATGACTCCGCAGGCTCGGTTGTGCCGGTACTCGTCGAGCAGTTCCTCCGCGACTCCTGTCAGCCGATCGGCCAGCCTGCAATCCCCGCTGACCTGTTGGAACAGGTCGAAGTGCGAGTCCCGACCTGTCGCGTTGAACCGACTGCTCAAGTCCTCGATACTCGATCGAAAATCGGCTTCCTGCGGATAGTTGGCGGCGCGGAATGCAATCCGACCCCAGGCTGCCTGCTCGTCGATTTGCTCCGTGGCGCTCTGCTGGCTTCGCCCCGCGGCCGGGACGACATACACGAGGACTCTTCGCACGGGCGTGTCCAGAGTGCGTCGGGAGATCGCTTCGAGGACGGGTTCGAATGGTGCGTTGTTCAGAACACCTCCGTCCATGACGAAGCTCGCCGGGTCGTCGTGAGTCATTCTCGGGTGGACGCGATAGTCCATGAGAGGGGTCTCGTTGACCGGAGGGAAGGCCACCGGGAAGCTTCCCGTCGCGCGGGCGGCGCGCGTGAGGGCGTGCGCGTACTTGGGGGCGAAATCCTTTCTGGGCGTCGACTCGAAATGCCACCTTCCGTTCGTGCGTGTGTAGGTCACGGCCTTGTCGTCATGCTGAAAGCGGTAGAGCCGACGGTGATCTCGTACCGAGAACTCGTTCCCGAACCCATCCGTATACGTGCGAGCGCGTCCATCCAGGGAGGTGGCGGGCAAGAAGAGGGTGATGGGGGCACGAATGGATTCGGCGCCGACGCCGATACTGTTGATGGCGTCGCGAACCTTGCTCTCGAAAGATTTGCCGCTCAGCACGCTCGTCTTCGATTTTGGTACGAGCAGTTTGGAGAGCGAGGCGGACTCGTCCCATACCTTGCGGAGATCGGGAAGAGACGCCCCACGCCCGATCGCAGTGGCCAGGAGTGCACCGTTCAGGCCGCCCGCCGAAGAGCCGGCGATGACGTCGATCACTACCCGAGTGCGCGAGACATGGGCGATGTCTTTCCAGACATTGAAGGCCGCCCTGTCGCGATCATTGGTCGTGTCCTCGCTCGCGTCACCCGAAGCACGCCGCAGGAGTTCCAGTTCATGTGTGACCCCGCCCATCCAGACGGCCAGGCTTACACCTCCGTTGAGGACGAGGGCCAGTCGTGTCTCGTGGTTCACCGGGCGCGAGGGCACTGGCTTCGTCATATGCCCACCGTATGGAAAGCACTTCGTATTGACGTGCAGGGCAGGCGCTCCTGCGCTAGACGGAGGACTCTGTGAACCCCCGTTCCGGCGAAATTCAGGACTGAGTGTGGTTCTGGCCGACGGGCGGTGAAGCCCCCCGGCGCATAGCGTGAGAGCGACAGAAATCCGCCGGAACCGGAGGTTCTCTCGCGATGGCCGTGCAACCCGAAGGAACGCCCTGCTGGGCGGACGCGATGTTCCCGGACGTGGAAGCGGCGAAGAGCTTCTACGGTGAGGTGCTCGGCTGGACGTTCGACGTGGGGTCGGAGGAGTTCGGGGGCTATGCGCAGGCGCGCTCGGACGGGAAGGCCGTCGCCGCCGTCTCCCCGCAGATGCCGGGGGTGGACAGCCCCGCCGCCTGGAACCTCTACTTCGCCGCGCCCGATGCCGCCGCGACCGCCGCGAAGATCCGGGACAACGGCGGAACGCTGGCCATGGAGCCGATGCAGGTCGGTGACTTCGGCACGATGGTGACGGCCCAGGAGCCCAGCGGCGCGTACTTCAGCGCCTGGCAGGCCGACACCCACGAGGGGTTCGAGAAGACCGGCGAGGCCGGCGCCTACTGCTGGGCGGAAGTCAACACGCGTGACCCCGAGAAGACGGACGCGTTCTTCCTCGCCGTCTTCCCTTTCGAGGCGAAGACGATGGACGTCGACGATGTCGACTTCCGGGTCTTCGAGCTGGGCGGCGAGCCGGTGCTGGGCCGTCTCAAGATGAACGGGGACTTCCCGCCCGATGTGCCGTCGCACATCAATGTGCACTTCGGCGTGGACAACTGTGACGCCGCGATCGCCACCGTCACCAAGCTCGGCGGCCAGTTGCTCTTCGGGCCTATGGACAGTCCCTTCGGCCGTTTCGCGATGGTCGCCGATCAGCAGGGCGCCGTCTTCACCGTCATCGATCTGGCGACCACCGAGGGCGAGATGCCCACGTTCCACTAGGACGTCGTTGCGCGGGTGTCGGACCACGCGGCCCACAGGGCGGCATACGTTCCGGCAGCTCGGCTCAGCTCGTCGTGGGTGCCGCTCTCGACGATCCGGCCGTCCTCCATGACGACGATCCGGTCCGCGGCGGCGGCCTGGGTGAGGCGGTGCGCGACGACGAGCGCCGTGCGGCCGTCGACCGCGCGGTCGGCAGCCTGCTCCAGGAGCCGGGCGCCGGTGCTGCCCGCCTCGGCCGTGGCCTCGTCGAGCACGGCCACCGGCGGATCGGCGAGGACGAGCCGGGCGAGCGCCAGTTGCTGGACCTGTGCGGGGGTGAGTCGGTGGCCGCCCTCGCCGACGACCGTGGCCAGGCCGTCGGGCAGCGCATCGACCCAGTCCGCGGCGTCCACCACCGCGAGGGCCGCGCGCAGCTGCGTGTCAGTGGCGTCGGGCCGTGCCAGGCGCAGGTCGTCCGCGAGCGGCCCGGCGAAGACATGGGTCTCCTGGGTGACCAGGGCCACCGGCAGGCCGTTGCCCGGCACGTCGGTGCCGGCCGTCACGAGCACCGAGCCGGACGTCGGACGGTGTACGCCCGCGATGAGCCTGGCCAGGGTGGTCTTGCCCGCGCCGCTCGGGCCGACCAGGGCCACCCGTTCCCCGGTCCGCAGCGTGAGGGCCACGTCCTTCAGGACGGGGCGCCCGGACTCGTACGCATGATGGACGCCGTGCACGGCGACGGCTCCGTCCGGTGCCGCGCCCGGCTCCTGGGTACGTGCCGACGGATGGCCGGGTTCGGGGTCCGGCTGGTCGGTCACGCCCACGAGTCGGGCGAGCGCTGCGGTCGCCGACTGTGCGTCGTCGAGGAGTACGAGCGCGGAGTTGACCGGGGTGAACAGGCTGTGGAAGTACAGGGCCGCGGCCGTCGCCGTGCCGATGGACACGGACCCGGAACGCACCAGGAAGAAGCCGGTGACCAGGACCGCCGTGAGGCCGGTGTACTCCGCGATGTGGAGGCGGTTGTAGAAGTCGAGGACGAGCCGCACGCCGCGCAGCGACAGATCGACCGCCGTCCGCGAGCGCTGGTCCACCCGCTTCGTGTGCTGCTCCGCCAGCTGGAACGCCCGCACCGTCGAAGCGCCGGCGATGGTGTCGAGCAGTTGCTGCTGCTGGGCCCCGGTGGCGATGCGCTGGCGGGCGTAGAGCGGCACCGCATGACGTACGTACCAACGCGCGGTGTGCGCCTGGACGGGCACGGCCAGGAGCGCGGCGAGGAGGAACCGCCAGTCCAGGACGGCCATCGCGGCCAGCGTGAGCACGATGGCCAGCAGGGAGCGGGCCAGTTCGGGCAGGGCGCGGCGGACCGCCTCGCCCACCACCGACACATCGCGGGTCACGCGGGCGGTGAGATCTCCCGCCCCTGCCTTCTCCACCTGTTCCAGGGGCAGCCGCAGGGCCTTCTCCACGAACCGCTCGCGCAGCCGCGCCAGTACGGTCTCGCCGAGCCGCGAGACGAGCGACAGGCCGAGCGCGGTGGTCGCGCCCTGCGCGACAGCCACCAGGATCAGCAGGACGACCGGCCAGTTGAGGTCGGCGGGCGGCTGCCGGTCGGCCACCAGGTCGACGATGCGGCCGAGCAGGGGTTGCACGAGCAGCCCCGCGGCCGTCGCCGCGATCAGTACCGCGAAGCCGCCGACGGCCAGGGCGCGGTGCGGGCGCACCAGTTCGCGCACGGCCGCCCGGGTGCGGGCCGGGGACGCGGTGGGCAGCAGCTCACGGGTGTCCGGGGGAGTCCGTGTCGCTTCGGTCATGCCAACACCGCCTGACGGTAGGGCTCGTGACGGTGTATCAGCTCGGTGTGCGGTGCGGTGTCCATGACCCGGCCGTCGTGGATCAGCACGACGCGGTCCGTGACGGCGAGCAGCGCGGGGCCCGTGGTCACGAGTACTGTCGTACGGCCTTGGCGGAGCTCACGGATACCGGCCGCGATACCGGCCTCGGTGACCGTGTCGACCGCGGTGGTCGGATCGTGGACCACCAGGACGGGCCGGTCGGCCGCCAACGCGCGGGCGAGGGCGACGCGTTGGCGCTGCCCGCCCGACAGCGAGCGGCCGCGTTCGCTGACCGCTGTGTCCGCGCCGTCCGGCAGTGTCCGTACGACCTGTGCCACACCGGCCGCCGTCATCGCCGGCTCCGGATCGCCGTCTTCGGGGGCCGCGGCCGTGACGTTGTCGCGGACGGTGCCCTCGAAGAGATCCGCGTCGTGCGCGGCCACCAGCATCGCCGCGCGCAGCTCGCCGGGGTCCAGATCCCGCAGCGGTACGCCGTCGAGATCGACCGTGCCGGTGTCGGGATCGGCCGCACGTGCCAGGCAGCGCAGCAGATCGGCGGCGTGCGCGGGGTCGGTCGCGACCACGCCGAGCAGCTCGCCGGGCGCTATGTCGAGATCGATCTCCCGCAGCCCGCCGTGGCTGACGCCGTTCAGCCGTACCGCGCCGCGCACCGGCCGCGGCAGAGTCCTCGCTCCGGCCGCGACGGTGTTCGGGGTGGCGAGCACCTCCGCGATCCGGCGTGCCGACGCCCGCGCCTGGGCGAGCTCGGCGTTGGCCCAGGCGAGCGACGGGAGGGGCCCGCTCAGGAACCGAGAGAGACCGACCGCCGACACCCGCACGCCCACGCTGATGCTCT
>NZ_JBHYIG010000017.1:0-9739 GCF_042740015.1 Streptomyces sp. NPDC059037 | reverse complement strand
GGGGGGGGGGGGGGGGGGGGGCGCCCCCCGCGGGGGGGGGGGGGCCCGCCGCGGGGGGGGGGGGGGGGGGGGGGGCCCCCCCCCCCCGCGACTGGAGGGGCCCGATCAGGAACAGCGAGAGCCCGACCGCCGACACCAGCTCGCCCAGGCTGATGCTCTCCTGGGCGGCCAGCCTGCCGCCGACCAGCGCGACCGCGGCGATCAGGCAGCCGGTGAGCGCGAGCACCATGCCGTTCTGGAAGGCCTGCGCATGTGCCGCCCGCAGCGTGGCCCGCAGGGAGTCGCGGCTTGTGGTGCGGTAGCGGTCGATGGCCGCCGACTCGCCGCCGATGCCCTTGAGGACGCGCAGCCCGGACACCAGGTCGGCGGCGACGGCCGAGGCGTGCGCCGCGCGCTCCTGCTCGGACGCGCTGCGGGTCTCGAGCGGCTTGCTCAGCAGATGACCGAGCCAGAGCAGCACCGGCGTGCCGAGCAGCACCACAAGACCCAGCGTCACCGACGTACGCAGCAGGACGACGGCGCAGGTGACGAGGCCCACGAGGGCCGAAGTCCCGACCATCAGGGCCATGTTGACGGCGCCGACGCGCTTGGCGTCCTCCGTCGCGACATTGGCGAGGGCTCCGGGCAGCCGGCCGTTCTCGGCTCCGCCGCCGGGGTGCAGGACACGGCGTACGAGCGTGCCGCGCAGGGTGTGTTCGGCCTGCGTGGCGGCGCGTTCGCCGGACCAGGCGCCGAAGCGGAAGCTCAGCGCGAGGCCGACGTAGACCACGGCGAGGACGGCGAGCCACAGGAGCAGGGCGCCGGTGTCCGACCCGGTCACGGCCCGGTCGATCACGATGCCGATCAGGACCGGTACCAGTGCCTCTCCGACCTGGTGCCCGGAGCCGAGGAACGCGCCGAGCGCGACGTCCCGGCGCTGCCGCCCGACCGTGTCCCACAGGACGTCCCGCCCCGATATGTGTGAAGGACTCACCCACGCCCCTCCGGGGTCGCCGACCGACGAAAACTTAGGTGAGGCTACTCTAAGTTGGCTGGAAGTGCCCAGGTGGCCGACGCCCGCCCGCAGGACCGGGTGAGGCGCGCGATAGCGTCGCAGCCGTGACGACGAACGCGCGCGGGAACACCCCGGACACCAGGGCGGGCACAGCCATATACGCCGGTCAGGGAAGCGCCGCCCGGCGGATCGCCGACGCCGTCGCCCTCCTGACGCCGCTCCTCGCGCTCCTGGTGCCGGTGGTGCTTGTCCGGGCCGGCCTGATCGATGAGGGATTCCTCTTCCTCAACATGGGCTCGCTCATCATCGGCGGCCTGGTGGCGGCCTACGCGCACATGGGCTGGCACGCCCGCCCGTACGACGACGATCTGCTGTCCGCCCGCACGCTGACCGGGCGGCGGACCGTCGACCTCGCCCGTCTCACCAAGGTCGGCCGCCTCGAAGTGCCGGGCCAGGCCAGGACCGACGACCGGCTGATCCTCACCGACGCACACGGCGGGCGGCTCATCCTGAACAAGCTCGCGGGCGGCGACGGCACGGTCGACACGCTGGTGCGCCGCGCGCTCGTCAGGCGGCCGGTCGATGCCGGAGTGGTCGTGTCGGACCGCGCAGCGGAACGCCTCGACCTGCGCACGGAAGTGACCCGCCCGAACGACCGTCTCCGGGCCGGCCGCAAGCTCCGCGGGGGCCTCATCGGATTCCTGCCGCTGCTGTCCGTCTTCGTGCTCGCGCCGGCGTCCATCGGTCTGACGCTCCTGGCCTGGATGCTCGCGGACGCCGGCTGAGGGCTCGCCGACATCGGCTGAGGGCTCGCGGGAGCGTTCATGTGCCGTTTTAGTTCACTTGAACACTGAAACTCCTCCCAACCCACTGTTTAGCGGTTATACGGGCGTTTCAGGTCCCTTTTCCCGCTCCGTGGGCTGACGTGCGTAGACGGCGGTCGTTGTCGGACATACGGTCGTTCCTCGTCATACGGCGAAGGAAAGGTGACAGATCGTGCGGGAGTATTACGACGTCGTCATCATGGGAGGGGGACCTGCCGGTTCCACTCTCGGTGCCCTGCTGGCCCAGCGCACCGAATTGCGAGTCGCCCTTTTCGACAAGGAGGTATTTCCTCGCGAACACATAGGTGAGTCTTTCGCTCATCCCGTGGTACCCGCCCTGCAGGAAAGCGGGGCATTGGCCAAAGTCCTTGCGAGCGCCTGCTGGGTGAAGAAATTCGGCGGCATTTATGCCTGGGACCCGGAACGGCCCAGCGTCGCCCTTTTCGACAAGAGACCGTATGAGAGCGACGGCGTACTGCGCTGGACCATGCACGTCGACCGGGCCGAGTTCGACCACATCCTCCTCGACCACGCCGCCGACGTGGGCGTGGACGTCTTCCAAGGTCTCGCCGTCGACGCCTACGAGCCCGAGTCCCGGGGCGGGCTCGTCCGCCTCGCCGACGGGTCTCAGGTGCGGGCCGGATACTTCGTGGACGCCTCCGGACGGCAGAGCAGTGTCTCCGCGGCCCGCAACAAGCGCGGCTGGCTCTCCCAGTTCAAGAACGTCGCCATCTGGCAGCACTTCACCAACTCCGGTCAGACCCAGAACATCGAAGCGGACTGGAACGTCTTCACCGCCGACAACCTCTCGCCCATCGGCTGTTTCGCCTTCCGCGACGGCTGGTGCTGGTACATCCCCGTGCCGAAGGTCATCGACGGCAAGCGGGTCCTCACCCACTCCATCGGCATCGTCACCAACCCGGCCGTGCTGAAGGAGCCGGGCAGCGACTTCACCGACCAGGAGACGTTCCTCGCCGCCGTGCGCCAGGTCCCGTATCTGAAGGACCTGATCGGCGACGCCGTGCCGGTGGCCGACGGCATGCTCACCGCCACCAACTACTCGCGCGTCAGTGAGGAGTTCGCGCACTACGACGAGCGGCACCTGCTCGTGGGCGACGCGGCCTTCTTCGTCGACCCGCTCTTCTCCTCCGGGGTCGCCGTCGCGCTGACGCAGGCCGCGGCCGCCGCCCTGCTCATCCAGAAGACCACCGACGGCAGCCTCGGCGAGACCGACCGGCGCCACCTGTGGCAGGACTACAACGCCAAGTGGCACGGCACGGCCGAGACCTTCGCCCTGATGATCGACCAGTGGTACCACGCCATCGCGAAGAACAACCCGGACAGCGCCTACTGGAGCACCCGCGGCACCGGAGCCGATCTCGGCATACGGGAGCAGACCTTCGACGCCCTGCTCAACACCGCTTTCCAGGACGGCCTGTTGGAGGTCATGACGCACGGCAGCCGCAAGGTGGAGGACCTGGACGCGGCGGGGCCCTTCCTGGCTGCATCGGCGCTGGCGGAACCGGCCGACCTCACGGACGACGCCGTCATCTCGCTGGCCGGCACGACGGCCATCCGGGACAGCGTCACCCTGCTCGTACCGGGGTTCAAGGCGACCAACCCGCCGATCAACGTGCAGCTGCCGCCCGCCGTCCTCGCGGGCATGACCGAGTACTGGCGCAACCCCGTCACCAACCACGCATCCGTGCCGTCCCCGCTGCGCGACACGGTGCCGTGCCGGCGCATCTACTCCACCGACGACCCGCACGGCGTCACCATCGACGCGGATGTCCGCAGGGACGGCGTTGACGAGCTGTGGGAACTGCTCGGCGGCGGCCCTCTCAAGTACGGCGAGATCGCGGGACGTCTGACCCCCGCCCAGACCCGGCTCCTCAAGCGGATGTGCGTGAGCGGCTTCCTTCAGGTGGTGCCCCCGGCCGCCTGACCAGAGCGTCAAGTCCGGCCCCCGCGCGTGGAGTTGGGGCACGATGGTGCCGTGTCGGGCAGGGGGCCCGGGGCGGCCCGACCGTGTCGCCGCCCTCTGACGGGAGGGCTGTGCGATGAAGCGGGACGTCCTTGTCGTGCTCTACGACGGGGTCCAGGGGGTGAGCTTCTCGGGACCGATGGAGACGTTCTCCGCCGGGTCGGCCGCGGCCGGGGACGGCCCGGGTCCCGTCTACGAGATACGCACCGCGTCGGTCGGCGGCGCTCCCGTGCGTACGTCGGGCGGCCTGACCGTGCTGCCCGACGGGTGGCCGCCATATCCACCGGGGTGTTCCTGCTCGCCGCGACGGGCGCCCTGCGCGGCCGCAGGGTCACGACCCACTGGAAGTGGTGCGACCTGCTGTCCGAGCGGTATCCGGACGTACAGGTCGACCGGGCGGCGACGGTCGTCAGGGACGGGCGGGTGACCACCGCGGGCGGCGGCACATCGGGCATCGACCTCGCCATGTCCCTGATGTCCGAGGACAGCGATCAGGAACGGGCCGTCCGGGTGTCCAGGGAGCTCGTCTCCTACCCCCGACGCCCCGGCGGCCAGCTGCAGTTCATCCCCTGGACGCCGCCCACGGTCGAACACCCCGTCCTGCGCGGCACCTTGCGGTGGATCTCGGACAACCTCCGTGCCGACCTCTCGGGACGCAGCCTCGCGGAACGCGCGGGTGTCTCCCCGCGCCACATCAACCGTCTCTTCGCGTCCCATACGGGCATGTCGCCCCGGCGCTACGTCGAATCGGCGCGGGTGGGCGCGGCGCGCCGGATGCTGGAGCGGTCCGAGCGGTCCGAGCGGTCCGAGCGGTCCGAGCGGCCCGAGCGGCCCGAGCGGCCGGGCGGCCCGAGCGGCCGGGCGGCCCGAGCGGCCGGGCGGCCCGAGCGGCCGGGCGGCCCGAGCGGCCGGGCGGGCTTGAGGAGATAGCGAAGGAGGCGGGGTTCAGCACCCTGGAGTCCATGCGTGTCTCGTTCCGCCGAGTGCTCCAAGTCGCCCCGGGGGAGTACCAGGAGAGGTTCGGCGCCTCTCCTCCGCCAGAGTGACAACGCGACAGTCGCGCAATTCGCGGGAACTCGAAGGCCGACTCCTCCGACTACCTCTCCGGGGCCGTGTTTGAGCCCAGAGGCAAGAGGCTCGGGAGAGTTTGATGCGTGTTCGTGTGTGGTGTGGAGCGATGGCCGCCCTGGCCCTGCTCGCTACCGGCTGTGGCGGCGGTGGTTCGGACGATCCCGGCAAGGCCGGAGGCAGCGCGGGAGACCCGGTGCGGGCGACCGACTGCAAGGGCCGGGTGACGACGTTCGACTCCACCCCGACGAAGATCGTGACCAGCAATGCGGCCGCACTGGAGCTGCTGTTGCGGCTCGGCGTGGGCGACAAGGTGATCGGCACCGGATTCCCGCCCGGCAAGGGCGCGTTCAAGGGCGACCTTGACGCGCAGGCACGTGAGGTACCCGTGCTCAGCAAGGCCGTCATTCCCAAGGAGAAGCTGCTCGGCTCCGGCGCAGACGTGTTCATCGACGCGTTCGGGCCGATGAACATGGGCGGCGCGGGCGGCCTGCCCACCGACGAGGAGTTCAAGGCCGCCGGGATCAAGCACATCTCCCTGAAGTCCACGGCCTGCGCGTCGACGCGCAAGAAGCCCGCGACGGATCTCGACACGGTCAAGGCCGACATCACCACGTTCGGGGCGGTCACCGGCAAGAGCGACCGGGCCGCCGAACTGGTCGCGGGGATGGAACGCAAGGTCGCATCGGTGCAGAAGGCCGTCGGAAAGGTCCCCGCGAAGGACAGGCCGAGCTACTTCTTCTTCGACTACGACGCCGGCACCAAGCAGCCCATGGCGATCTGCAACAAGCAGATCGGCAACGCCGTGATCACCCTCGCCGGTGCCCGCAACATCTTCGCGGACTGCGCGGGCACGTTCCGGCCCGTCGGCTGGGAAGACGTCGTCGCCAAGAACCCCGACTGGATCCAGCTCGCCGTACGCAACCGGGGCAGCGAGGCCGAGACGCGCAAGGCCTTCGACGACGCGCGGAAGTGGCTGGAGGACAACCCGGCGACGAAGGACCTCAAGGCCGTGAAGAACGGGAAGTTCCTGCGGATCGGCTCCGAGGAGACCACCATCGCGGGGGTCGGCAACGCCGACACCGTCGAGGAGATCGCCAACGCCCTGTACCCCGGCAAGGTGCGGGCGGCGGAGCAGTAGATGCCCCTCCTCACCCTCAACCGCAAGGCGACCAGGGCCCCGGAGGCGGAGCCCGTCGCGCGCACCCCGCGTCCCGGGGTGCTCGCCGCCCTGCTCGGAGCGGCGCTGCTGCTCGCGCTCACCGGCGCCGTGTCCTGGGGGTCCACGGACATCCCCCCGGACCAGGTGTGGTCGGCGGTGCTGCGCAGGCTGACCGGGCAGCCCGCGCGGCCGGGGACGTCGGACCTCATCGTGTGGCAGCTGCGGCTGCCGCGCGCCCTGCTCGCCGCCGCGGTGGGCGCGGGACTCGGCCTGGTGGGCACGGCCGTTCAGGCCCTGGTGCGCAACCCGCTGGCCGACCCGCATCTGCTCGGCATCTCCAACGGGGCATCGCTCGGTGCCGTCGCCGCCATCGTGCTCGGCGCGGGGGCAGGCGGAACGCTGGGGCTCGGCCTGTCCGGTGCTGCGTTCAGCGGGGCCCTTGCGACTTTCGCCCTTGTGTGGTTGATCGCTCGGCGGGGCGGCAATTTCTCGCCCCTGCGGCTCGTGCTCGCCGGTGTCGGCATCGGCCAGTTCCTCGCCGGGTTCACAAGCTACCTCGTACTCCAGGCCGGAGACGAACAGCAGACGCAGAGCGTGCTGTTCTGGCTCATGGGCAGCCTGAGCGGAGCGAACTGGTCGACGCTCGCGGTCCCCGCCATCGCCGTGCCGGTCGCGCTGCTGCTGCTCCAGGCGCGGGCCCGCGGTCTCAACGCCGTGATGATGGGGGACGAGACGGCGACCGGGCTCGGCGTCGACGTCACCCGGCTGCGGCGCGAACTCTTCGTCGTGACAAGCGTGTTGACCGGAATCCTGGTCGCGGTCTCGGGCGCCATCGCCTTCGTCGGCCTGATGGTGCCGCACGCCTGCCGGCTGCTCGTCGGCGGCGACCACCGCAGGCTGCTTCCGATCTCGGCGCTGTTCGGCGCGCTGCTGCTCGTCATCGTCGACATCGTGTGCCGTACCGCACTCGACACCCAGGAACTGCCGGTCGGTGTGGTGACCTCGCTGATCGGCGCCCCCGCTCTGCTGTATCTGCTCGACCGGCGCCTGGAGGCCCGTGGTGAACATCGACATTGAGGGGTTGAATGTCTCCTACGCTCGGCGCACTGTCGTCTCGGGCGTCCACCTCATCGCCGCCGAGGGCGAGGTGGCAGGCCTTGTCGGGCCGAACGGCAGCGGAAAATCGAGCGTGCTGCGCACCGTGTACCGGCATCTGCGACCGGTCGCGGGACGGGTACGCGTCGCGGGCCGCGACATCTGGGAGCTGACGCCCGCGGAGGCCGCGCGCAAAGTGGCGGCCCTGCCCCAGGAGCGCGGCGGCGACTTCGAGTTGACGGTGCGCGAGGTCGTGGCGATGGGCCGGACCCCGTACAAACGACTCTTCGCGGGCGACGACGACAACGACCGTGCGAAGGTGGCCGCCGTCCTAGAACAGGTCGGCATGGCGCAGGCCGGCGGGCGATCCTTCTCGGCCCTCTCCGGTGGTGAACGGCAGCGCGTCCTACTTGCGCGGGCGCTCGCCCAGGACCCGGAGGTGCTCGTCCTCGACGAGCCGACCAACCATCTGGACGTGCTGCACCAGGTGGAGCTGCTCGCCCTGCTGCGTGCCCAGCGCCGCACGGCCCTGGTCTCCCTGCACGACTTGAACGCCGCCGCCTCGGTCTGCGACCGGCTGCATGTCCTGCACCAGGGAAAGGTGGTGGCCTCCGGACCGCCGCGCGAGGTGCTGACACCGGAACTGCTCGCGGAGGTCTTCGGTGTTCGGGCCGCCGTGGTCGAACACCCGCTGACCGGCGACCCGTTGATCGCCATCGACCACCGTGCTCCGGCGGACGCCACGGGCGCCGCCGCGGCCACGAAGGCCGCGGCATCCGTCGCGCCCGCCGGCTGAATGAGCCGGGCCGGGAGAGGTCAGCGGGAGGCGGACGGCGCGGGCGCGGCGTCGGTGCCCGGCGCCTCGTGCTCCGGTACGGGCCGCCGCAGGCTGAGCAGCAGGACCGCGACACAGGCGGCCGCGGCCGAGACGACGAGCGCTGAGCGGGCGGCGCCCGCGATGCCCCAGACCGCGGTGGCCAGGGCGGGCCCCACGGCGAAGCCGAGACTGCGGGACAGCTGCACGACGGAACCGGCCGTGCCCACCGCGCCCGGCGGTGCCGAGCTCATCACCAGCGTCTGCACCGGGCCGCCGTACAGACCCATGCCCGATCCGGCGATGGCCAGGCGCCAGGCGATGTCCCCCCACGTCAGGCTGTCGTTGCCCAGCGGGAGCAGCAGTGCGAGGCCCAGTGCGGTGATCGCGCTGCCGGTGAGCGCGGTGGCCTGCGGCCCGTACCGGTCGGCGAGACGTCCGCCCAGCGGGCCCATGAGCCCCATGGCGAGCGGAAAGGACAGCATGGTCAGGCCGGTGGCGGTCGCGGAGAGGCCGCCCTCGCGCTGCAGCCGCAGGGCCATGACGAAGTGCATGGAGGCGAAGCCCGCGGCGATGGCGAACACCGCCGAGTTGATCCGCTGCGTCCCGGATGCGCGCACCACGTCGCAGACCTGCCGGCCGCCGGTGCCGCGCAGCCACCACGCGAGCGGGGGCAGCGCGGCCGCCGCGAGGAGCAGCCAGCCCGGGGACTCCGATGCCAGGGACAGGGAGAGCAGAAGCGCGGCGAGGCCGCTGCCGACGAGAGCGGCGTCGGCGAGCAGCCGCCCGCCGGGCGCGTGCAGCTTGCCCGCGCGGGGGAGCAGCCGTGCGGCCACCAGCAACGCCCCGATACAGACGGGGAGTTTGACGATGAACACCGCGCGCCAGCCGAACGCGTCCAGGAGCATGCCGCCCACGGGCGGGCCGGTGACGGCTCCCAGCGGGCCGAGCGTGGCGGGCACGCTCATCGCCCGGGCGCGCAGCTTCGGCGGCACCGCGCGCATCGCGAGCACCGGCATGAGGACGAACAGCATGGAACCGAAGGCCCCTTGGGCGATCCGGGTCACGGTCAGCCAGGCCATCCATGGCGCGGCCGCGCTGAGCAGGCCGCACACGGCGAATCCGGTGACGGAGACAAGCACGGCGGGCCGAAGGCCGATCTTCGCGCCGGTTCCCCTGCCGTCCAGCCAGCGGCCCGCCGGCAACAGCAGGGAGACGACCGCGAGTTGATAGCCAAGGGCCGCCCACTGCGCCATCGAGGGCGAGACACGCAGGTCACGGGATATCTCGGAGAGGGAGACATTGACGACGTTCATGTCGAGCATCGCCACGAACGACAGTGAACCGGCGACGGCGACCAGCAGCCAGCGGCTGCGTCCCTCCGCGGCCGGTAACGTCGTCCCCCGCGAGGCGTCCTGCGCGTCGTGCGTCATCAACGATTCCCTTCGAGTCCCTCCGAAGCCGCCCTTCTCCGGCGGAAGGGCGCGGATCGGCGGGCTCCGTAACAGTGGTCGGCTGCTGGAGAGGATAAGTTCCCGGGGCCGTGGCCGAGTTGGCCCTGAACGCCCTGGTCGGCGACGGCCGTTCCATCGCGGACGGTCGGATCGGGGGGTGCCGGAGTTCCCGCGCCGTGGCAGGAGATTGCTCACGTGCGGGATGCGGGCGAAGCCTGGCGGCAGCGGTGGTCTTCCGTGCCAGCATGTGTTCACCGGGCCATGCGGGAGATCAGCCCGTCCGGGCACGGCCCCTTCCATGTCTGCCCGTCGGCTCGCGCCGCCCCCACCATCCCCCGCAGGGC
>NZ_JBHYIG010000016.1:7891-58165 GCF_042740015.1 Streptomyces sp. NPDC059037 | reverse complement strand
AGCCCCCCCCCGGGGGGGGGGGGGGGGCGCGCGGCCCGGGCGGCCCCGCGCGCCCCGGTATCGGCAGCCGCCCCCGCCCCCGGCGGCGGGCGCGGCCCCCTGCCCCATGCGGTGCCGCCCTGCGGCGGCGGTGTGTCAGCTCTGTTCGGTGTCGTCGCCCGGCTGCCCGGCGCCCTCGGCCGCGGCCACCTTCTCGCGCATCTTGCGCACCAGCTCCGCCTTCTGGTCGGCGGCGCCCTGGCGGTCGAGGTTGCGGTGCGGACCGTTGTTCTGCCGTTCGGCGCGGGACAGCTTCTTACGCTGGCCGCCGCCCATGCCCACGGGGTTGTTGATGTTCTTGCTCACGGGTTCTCCCGGAATGATGTGAAGGGACCTACGGATTCATCGGTGGGGGACGGGCGCGGCGACGTCGAGGGACGTCGGCAGGGGCCCATCACGCTCTCACTCGTAAATCAGCGTCTGGAAGAACATGAGCAAGACGTTACCCGGTTCCGTCGGTCCCGCACACCATGCTTTTCGCCGGGCCGGCGTCGAGCGGCTGCGGGGCGCGGCATTCCACGAACCCTCACATGCGTACTTCCCGCATCCGCACCGCCGCCCTGGCCGCCGCCACCGCCGCACTCGCCCTGGGCGGTCTGACCGCCTGCGGCGGCGGGGTCGCTCGCCCTGCGCGACGTGACGGGCAACACGAACCCGGGCGTCTCGCTGAACGTGTACGACGAGACGGGCGCCGCGTCGGATTTCCAGTGGACCGGCGCGGACATCCTGAACCGGAACACCTCCAAGCCGTACGACTTCTGATCCCCACTGATCCCCACTGATCCCCATGCGCTCTCAGGGACAGCCCCGGACGGGTACGACGGTCCGGGTCTTTCTCCCTTCTTGTCAGTGGATCAGCTCTCCATTGCCGCCGAGAGTGGTGTGCGCCAGACTTTTTGGCAGGGCTTTCGAGTGCCGGTCCAGACGCGGGTGTGCCGACCACGAGCGGGAGGATCCCCATGCTCCAGCAGGTCGCGGAAGGTGTGCTGACCCACCAGAGCGCATTGCTCCAGAACAACACCGCTGTCGTGCAGGGAAAGGGCGGCGTGCTGGTCGTGGACGCCGGCATTACGGGCGATGAAATGGTCTGCCTGGCGAACGACCTTCGTAGGTTGGGCCAGCCCGTCATAGCGGGGTTCTCGACGCATCCTGATTGGGATCACGTCCTCTGGCATGCCGAACTCGGCGAAGCGCCTCGTTACGGTACGGCCCGCTGCGCGGCTCATATGCGAGAACTGCTGTCGCACGCGGACTGGAAGGCCCGCGCCGCCGAGGGGCTACCGCCGGAAATCGCCGAGGAAACACCGCTGGACCTGTTCGGCCTCATTACCGGTCTGCCTGCTGAAGCCGCGCGGATTCCTTGGGACGGCCCCAAGGTCCGGATCATTGAGCATCCCGCGCATGCGCCGGGCCATGCGGCGCTGTTGATCGAAGAGCGCGGGGTTCTCGTCGCCGGCGACATGCTCTCTGATGTCTTCATTCCGATGCTCGACGACACCTCAGACCCGATTGAGGACTACCTCCTCGGGCTGCGGCTGCTCGAGGAGGTGGCGGACGGCGTCGATATCCTCATCCCCGGTCACGGGTCCGTCGCCAGAGCCGATCAGGTACGCGCAAGGATCAATCAGGACCGGGCGTACGTGCACGCCCTGCGTGACGCCCACGATCCCAGCGACCCGCGGCTCGGCCCATCGGCCAAGCCTGGCTGGGAGTGGGTGAACGACATACACGAAGGGCAACGCCGGCGCCTCGCCCAAAGCGGTGCGGGCGACGAGACGTCCGGCGGTTCGTGACCGCGATGCCTTGGGAAGGCACCTCGTGCCGCTAGGGACCGCCAGGGATCGCTATCGGCCGGATGCCGCCTGTGCGCAGGCGTGTGCATGCCAATAGGCTGTGCGGCCTTCGCGTGCGTCCTGGGGAGTTCTCGTGAACGGTCTCCGTGCGGTCCTTGTCTGCCTCGTGCTCGCGTGTGCCGCGGTGGTGTCGCCGGCCGCGGCCGTGACGCCGGCTGCGGGTGCCGCCGCTGGCACCGCTCCTGCTGCCGCTGCTGCCGCTGCCGCGGATCCGCGCTGGTCGGCACTTCCGGTCCCCGCCGCCGCCCCACCGGTGACCGTGAAGGATCTCGCCGCCCGTGGTCCTGGCGAGGCGTGGGCGACCGGGTACGAGCACGCCTCCGATGGGCTGCGGCCGATGCTCTACCGGTGGGACGGCAGGGCGTGGAGCCGGGACACGACCTTCCCCGGGGCCGGTGAGCCCGGCTGGCTCGGCAAGGTGCAGTTCGTCGGCGAGGAGGTGTGGATCTTCCACAACCGCGGGGGTGAGGGGGAGATCCTGCGCCGGTCGGCGGAAGGGCCGGCAGGTTGGAGTGCCGTCCCGCTGCCGCAGACCCTGTGGACGTACCAGGACTTCGCCGCGGTACCGGGTGCCGCATGGGTGGTCGGGGAGGACGACACCGGGCTGAAGGTGCTGCACTACGACGGTTCCGGCTGGACGACGCAGTCCGCCCCGGACGGCGTGCTGTACCTCATGGGGATCACTGCGCGTACGGCAACCGACGCCTGGGCCTGGGGGGACACCAGCACCGGGGCCGGAACGACCGTCCTGCGCTGGGACGGCACGGCATGGCGGGACGCGAACGTGGCGCTGCCGCCGAACAGCAACGTGCACACCATCCTGCTCGAACCGTACGGCCGGGTCACCATCGGCGGCAGCCAGTACACCGACGGCGTGGCCCGCACCTACCTGATGACCTTCAACGGGCATGCCTGGCGCAGCACTTACCCACCGCTGGGCGACACCTACACCGGGGCCATGGTGCGCGGCCCGGACGGCGCGCTGTGGCTGCCGGTGCGCAGCGACCGCGCGTTCCAGTCGAAGTACGCACGGGTGGACGGCTCCCGCACCACTTTCTCGTACGGACCGGAGCGCACAGGCGGGATCGACGTCAAGCCGCGCGTACTGACGAAGGCCGGGTCCCAACTGCTGTCCTTCGGGACCGCCGAGATCTACGGCTCGAAACCGAACCTGATGAGCGAGCGGCTGGGAGGCTGACCCATGGCACGCGGACTTCCCCTGGCACGAAGACTGCCCATGGCACGCAGACTTCTCGTCGCGGCCCTCGCCGTCGCCATGACCATCGTGGCGATCATGTCCTCGGCCGCGGCCTCGGCGGACCCCCCGTCCTGGCAGCACGTTCCGGTCCCGGCCCAGGTTCGCCCACAGGCCGGTCTCAACGAGGCCGTGGCGTTCGGGCCCGACCGGGCGTGGGCGGTGGGTGCCGACGCCGTCGGGCGCGAGGCGCCGGGCTTCCCGCTGGTGCTGCGCTGGGACGGAACCGCGTGGCAGCGCCAGGCTCTGCCCGGCATCGGCTGGCAGGGAGAGCTGCTTTCCATCGCCGCGACCTCGCCGACCGCGGTCTGGGCGGTCGGCCGCGACTCGGCGGGCGGCGCCCACCTGCTCCGCCACGACGGCAAGGCCTGGTCCGAGAACCGGCCGCCGCGCGGTGTCGTGCTGACCAAGGTCGTCGCCGGCGGCGGTGAGACCTGGCTGATCGGTTCGCGGGACGGCGCGCAGGTGCTGCTGCGCCGGGACGGGCGCGGCTGGCGTGACGTGCCGGTGCCGCCGGGATCCGTGTACGGCCTGCACATCCTGGCGGCCGACGACGTCTGGGCCGCGGGCGCCACCGAATCGGGTGCGGCCGTGTCGCACTGGAACGGGCAGGAGTGGCAGCAGACGATCGTCAGCGGGTTCCCGCGGTCGGGCGTGAGCAGTGTGCTCGCGGTCTCGCCGACCGAGGTGTGGGCGGGTGGCACGGCCGGGTTCGTCGGCGGGCCGCCGGGCAAGCCGATTCCGCCCCTCCTCGTCCGCTTCGACGGGCAGGCGTGGAACCGGGTCGCCGTGCCCACCGACTTCGGCTCGATCAGCTCACTGGCGCCCGGCACGTCCGGCGAGCTGGGCTGGGTCTCGGTGGCCCGCTCGCAGAAGTGGGCCCCGCCGGGCAGCAATCCGCCGCTCGTCCCCGGGCCGGATTTCCTTGCCTGGAACGGAGGGTCGTTCACCGAGTACAGCGAACCGGCGGTGGCCGGCGAGGGCGAATCCTGGGCGCTGCGGCTCGCGCCGGTGCCGGGCACGGAGACGGTGTGGTCGGTCGGCCGGGCCGACGGGCCCGAGGGCACCTTCGCCCCGCGCGTTCTGCGGTTCGGCTGAGCCGACGTACGGGAGCTCCGTCCTCGGTGGCCGGAACTCCGTTGCGGCCGCGCCGGTTTCGCCGGTGGCGATACGCGGCTCCCGGAGGCCGCCGCGGACCTACCGTGACCGCATGCTCTCACCGATCACGGGTACGGCCGCCGGTGTGCCGTTCACCGCGCTGCAGCCGGCCGCCGGCGGGACCGCGCCGCTGATCGTCACGTGGCACATGCTGGACGCGCCGAGGTCGGACGCCGCGTTCGCCGCCGCGCTGCCGATGAGCGACGTGCCTGCGTGGCGGGTGCACCTCGGCATGCCGATGTGCGGGGCGCGCATGGTCGACGGCAGCATGGACGCCGGCTTGGCGTTGATGCGCGAGGACGTCCTGATGTCGTATCTGCATCCGTTCGTCCGGCAGGCGGCCGAGGAGTTCCCTGCCGCGCTGACTTCGATCCGAGCGCAACTGCCGGTCGCTGACGGTCCGATCGGCGTGCTTGGCGGGTCGCTCGGCGGGGCCGTCGCGCTGCGGATCCTTGCCGACACCGAGATCCCGGTCTTCGCCGGCGCCGTCGTCAACGCCGCCGTCCGGATGCGGTCCGTCGTCGACCTGTTCCCCGGCGGCTATCCGTACGACGCCGAGTCCGAGAAGGCCGTCGACACCCTGGACTTCGTCGCCAAGACGGGCGCCATCGCCGGTCGCGCGCCGCTGCTCGTCGTCAGCGGCGAGCGGGATCATCCGGGGCTGCGTGCCGATGCGTCGGACCTCGTCGACGCGCTCGGGGAGCGGTCCGAACTGCTTTCGATCCCCGGTCTTGCGCATCCGCTCGCCGAAGAACCCGGCATCGAGCCCGCGCCCCAGCTGCCAGTGGCCCGCGCGGTGGACGCCGGCCTCACCAGGTGGTTCCGCCGCCACCTCGCGGCGGCGGCCCCGCTCGCTCAGTGAAGGGGCGTCCAGTGCTCCAAAGCGTCGTCAAGGCGCGGATCATCCGGGTCGTCCCATACGAGACAGC
Source organism: Streptomyces sp. NPDC059037 (assembly GCF_042740015.1). NCBI lineage: Bacteria > Bacillati > Actinomycetota > Actinomycetes > Kitasatosporales > Streptomycetaceae > Streptomyces > Streptomyces sp. NPDC059037. The sequence goes on along the minus strand of NZ_JBHYIG010000016.1, from coordinate 52,931 downwards.
CCCACACGATGCCGGGAACATCGGAGCCCATCAGGTCGGGCGGCCCCTCGGTCAGCGTGCGGTGGACGGCTGCCAAGTACGCGGCCATCGACGGGTGGCGCGGCTCTGACACCTCGGGTCCGGCCATCGTCGACCAGTGGCCGACCCCGGTCTCGGACACGTACTCGCCGTACTCCGGCCCGGCGGCGTCCCGCGAAACCCACGGAACCACCCGGGCCCCCTGCCAGTAGTCGCGCTCGCCGATCCCCGGAAGCCTCGGGCGCACCGCATCGGCCGGCGTGAACAACGCCCCGTCCGGCAGGAAATCCCCGGAGCCGACCTCGCCCTCCTCCTCGTTCTCCTCGATGTACTGGTTCTCCACACCACCGCACAGCCGCCACACGGCCACCAGTTCGGCGGGCAGTCCGTAGCCGAGGTGCTGCGTCAGCTGGGCCTCGGCGGCGTGGATCGCGCTCTCCGGAGCGGGCGGCAGCAGTGAGGCGTACGACGTTGGAGCGTTCACCCGCAGCCAGTCGGTGAGCCGGAGCCAGGCAGCGGTGACCTGCTCGGCGGCCTCATCATTTCGCTCAGACATTCGATCACCGTACGGGGCGAGGAGGCCTGCTGAGTGAGATGGCCCCTGAGTGAGTACGGTCGTCCCATGGAGCTGGAGCAAGTCGGCGGCATCGGCGCAGTCCTCATCGACATCGACGGAGTGCTGACCGTGTCCTGGGATCCGCTCCCCGGCGCCGTCGCGGCCATGGAGCGGCTGCGCGCGGCGGGGCTCCCGCTCGCACTGGTCACCAACACGACCTCGCGCACCCGCGCCTCGATCGCCGCACGCCTCGCGGAGGCGGGGTTCCCCGTCACGGCCGACGACATCCTCACGGCCCCCGCCGTCACCGCGGCCCACCTGCGCGAGCACCACCCGGGCGCACGCTGCCTGCTGCTCAACGCAGGTGAGATCAGGGCCGACCTGACGGGAGTGACACTGGTCGACGAGTACACGGAAGCGGACGAGAACGTGGACGTCGTCGTACTCGGCGGCGCGGGCGACGAGTTCGGTTACGCGGCCCTCAACCGCGTCTTCCGTCACCTGCAACGGGGAGCCGCCCTCGTGGCGATGCACCGCAACCTCTACTGGCGCACCGCCGACGGTCTCGACCTCGACACGGGCGCCTTCCTCCTCGGTCTCGAACGGGCCGCCCGGGCCGAGGCGACCGTCACCGGCAAACCGTCCGAGGCCTTCTTCAGCGCCGCGCTCGCGCATCTGGGCGCCGAGCCGTCCGCAACGCTCATGATCGGCGACGACATCGAGTCCGACGTGCTCGCCGCCCAGCGCAGCGGCATCACCGGCGTACTCGTCAAGACCGGCAAGTACCTTCCGGAGACCCACCGTTCGGCCTCCGGCACACCGGACCACGTGCTCGACTCCTTCGCCGCACTCCCCCATCTCATCGACCGCCTGACCTCGGCCTCCCACTGAGCCACACCACACCACAGCACACCGCACCGCACCGCACCGCGAAAGGACCCACCCATGCCGTCCGGAACCGTTCCGCCGCCGTACGTCGACGCCGAGACGATGGCCCGGCTCATCCCCATGTCCATGGCGATCGAGGCGGTGGAAGCGGTCCTGAAGACAGATCTGGACCCGGAAGCGGAACCGCCCCGAGGCGTGGTCGACATCCCCGGCGGCCAACTCCTCCTGATGCCGTCGGCCACCACCGCGTACACAGGCGTGAAGATCGCCACGGTCACCCCTTCCAACGCGGCCCGCGACCTGCCCCGCATCCAGGGCATGTACGCACTCCTGGACGGCGTGACGCACACGCCGCGCGCCCTCATGGACGGCATCGCCCTGACGTCCCTGCGGACGCCCGCCGTATCGGGCGCCGCGATCAAGTACTTGGCGGTGCCGGAAGCGCGCCGCCTGCTCGTCTTCGGGACGGGCCCGCAGGCCTGGGGGCACGTGGAGGCGGTCCGGGCGGTGCGGCCCGCCTTGGAGCATGTCGACGTGGTCGCGCGGACCCCGGAGCGGGTGACGGCCTTCGTCGAACGCTGCCGCACCGCGGGCCTCTCGGCGGCGCCCGCCACCGCGGCGGACGTCGCGTCGGCCGACGTGATCTGCTGCTGCACGACGGCGCGCACCCCCCTCTTCGACAGCACCCTGCTGGCGGACCACGCGACGGTGGCGGCGGTGGGCTCACACGAACCGGACGCCCGCGAGGTCGACGAGGCCCTCCTGTCCCGCGGTTCGGTGGTGGCGGAGTCCCACGGCGTGGCCCTGAGGGAGTGCGGGGACATCATCCTGGCGATCGAGGCGGGCACCTTCGACGTGACCCGGCTGCGGACGTTGGCCGAACTGGCACGCGGCGAGACGACAATCCCCGGCGACCGGCCCCGGCTGTTCAAGTCGGCGGGGATGGCTTGGGAGGACCTGGGGGTGGCTGTGAGCGTGTACGAGGGGTGGGCCGCCGAGTAGAGCCCTTCGCCATACGGCACGTGAAGCGTCTGGAGCTCTCGGCAACACCGGTTACGCAGAAATCGACCCACTCCTGACCGATTTCGCCCTTTCCTGTCTTCCCATCCAACCGGACTCTCGGATTGGGCGGGGCAAGGGCAGCTTCGGGGGTGCCGATGGCGTACGTACCGATCCTGAAAGGGAAGCTCGGGGAAATTCAGGCGCTCGGCGAGGTCTCGTCGGAAGTGCAGAGGATGATCCGTCCTGTGCTGGAAGCCATACCTGGTGCGATGGACCCCTTGCAGACACTCGCCGACCGGGCGATGGACCACCTGCCTCCGGGGATGACCGTCGCTGTGGACTGCGCAGCGATCACGGAGCGGCGAAAGCTCGGCAACTCATGGGTGCCGCCTGCCGTCTGGGTAGCCACCGTCTTCGACGAGCGCTGCATTCCGCTCCGCCCAGTCGTCAGGATCACGTCACCGCCAGAGACGCTCCGCGCGGCAGGAGAGCGGACGCGGCGCCATGAGACGAGCGTCCTGATACGCCTCCCGCCGCCCCTACCGGGCTTTGAGCGCCGTGTCGCGTGGGGACGGCTGAGGAGCCTCCTCACTGGGATGCGCCTGGACTGCGAGCAAGCCGAGATACTCATAGACGCCGGTGCCATCCACGCAGACGCCGACGTCGACATGCTGGCACCGCGTATTTCCGAGACCCTCGACTGGCTGAGTCCGATGCCCTGGCACAGCGTTGCCATCGGGGCGGGCGCATTCCCGGCACGGCTCGACAGGGCCAGGTTTCCGCGCGACCACATCACTCCTGTTCCCCGGCTTGATGCCACCCTCTGGCAGAAGGTCGCCACCTCGTACGACAGGCAGCTTCCGGACTTCGCGGACTACGGAGTCACGTATCCAAGCGCTCCAAAGCCCGGGAGAGCGATCCCCGATCCAAATCTCCGCTACACCGTCGCTGACAGCTGGCAGGTCTACGTCTGCTCTCGCCGCCAACAGGGCAACGACGACTTCTTCTCGCTCTGCGAGCGCCTCACCGCCTCCCCTCACTGGCCCAGCCAGGGCGCCTCCACCTCCTGGGGTGATCAGCAACTCTCCCTCTGCGCACGGCGGGTGAGGCCGACTGCGGGGAACGCGACTCTGTGGAGAGCGTGGGCGACTTCCCACCACTTGGCAGTGGTCACTCAGCAACTCTCTTCAGGCGATATCTGACAAGAGACACAACAGACATGGGACGCTTCCGTTCTTTCCCATATCGGCGGGGCGCCACATCGCACGCGGGTAGGCTCCAGGCCAAGCTCTTGGGGAGAGCTCAATCTCTTGTCAGACAAGGGCAGTTCGGCCGTGGCCCAGCCGCCCTGCATCCTGTGGGGGGGGATCTCGCCTTGCATGAAATCGTCAAAGGCGCCAACGCGACTCTGTCCGCGCTCAGCGACAACGCACATTCCGTCATCGTCAGTCTGAGCTGGAGCAGTCCGAGCGGCCAGGGCGACGCGGATGTCTCCGTGTTGCTGCTGAGCGAGATGGGAAAGGTCCGCAGCAACTCCGACTTCTTCTTCTACAACAACCCTGCTGCGGCGGACGGAAGCGTTCAGCTGTTGGGGATCACGCCGACGGAGAACGGCAACGAGGACCGGATCCAGCTGGACCTCGCCGCGCTCCCGGCCGATGTCGACCGCGTGGTCATTGCGGCAAGCCGTCATCAGCGGGCCCAGTTCGGCGAGTTGGAGAGCTTACGGCTCACCCTGACCGACGGGTCCGGTGACGGCTTCCTCGGCTTCGCCATCCCGGATGCGAGCGTGGAGAGCGCCTTCGTCTTCGGCGAGATCTACCGGCGCAATGACGAATGGAAATTCCGTGCCGTAGGCCAGGGCTACGACACCGGCCTTGCGGGACTGGCCACGGACTACGGCATTGAGATCGACGAGGATGACGGCCAGGAAGCCGAAGCCGAGGCCGACGCCGCGAGTGGAGCGACAGTCTCTGAAGCGTCGCAGACGACGGTCGAACCGGATCCTGTCGGTGATGCGCCGACACCCGTCCCCGCTCAGCGCACACCGGAGCAGTCCACTCCTCCTGCTCCCTCACGTCGTCTGCGTACAGCCAAGAAGAAGGTCACCCTCCCCAAGGCGCAGAAGGCCTCTCTCGCGGAGAACGACTCATGGCGGGCCGCCCGTCTGTTCCCTCCGGCGTCGCTGAAGAGCGACAGGGAACGTGAGACCAGGGCCACGTCGATCCTGCTGTCGGTGATGGCGCAGGTTCCCGAGTTCGGACGCCGTCTCACCGCGGCATTCGGAGCTCCATCGGGCCGCATGGAGACCTTCACCGAGGTCACTCTCCCGCACGGCGAGAACCCGAAACGCCCGGACGGAGTCATTCGCGTCGAACGCGCAGGGCGGCTGTGGACTGCCCTGGTGGAGACCAAGACCAACGGCAACCCCCTCAAGGGCGATCAGATCCAGGACTACATGGACATCGCCGCCCGGCGTGGATACGAAGCGGTCATCACCCTCTCCAACGATGTGGCCCTGGAGGGAAGCCCGCTCGTCGAGGTGAAGATCGACGGGCGCCGCAAGAACAAAGTCGCGCTCTGGCACCTCTCTTGGGCCGAAGTGACACATCAGGCCCAGATGCTGATTCGCCACGAAGGTGTACGTCACCAAGCCCATGCGTGGCTGCTGCAGGAACTGCTCCACTACCTCCAGCACGAGAACTCCGGATGTCACGGGTTCCAGAACATGGGGCCGGCGTGGGTCCCGGTGCGCAATGGCATCGACGACGAGACTCTCTGCCCCGGCGATCCACGCACCGTACTTGTCGTGGAGAGCTGGGAGCGTCTGATCCGACAGGTCTGCCTGCGCCTCGGCGGCGAGCTGGGCACGAAGGTGGTGCCGGTCCAGCGTGCCAAGCGTGGGACCGATCCGCAGTCACGTCGCGCGGAGCTCGCGGACCGGCTGGGTGACGAGGGGCGGCTGCATGCCGAGATCCGGGTGGACGGAGCGGTCGGGATTCTGACAATCAGCGCGGACCTGCGGTTGGGCAGACTGCGAACCTCCGTCGAGATCCCGGCGCCGGAGCAGGGATACCCGCTCACCTGGGTGAAACGGCTGATGAAGCAGCTCAGCGAGGCTCCGGCCGATCTGCACGTCCAAACTCTCCTTGACGAAGAAGGAACGGGACCGCGCGGCACACTGGAGCGCCTGCGTCCAGAACCTGGAGATCTGCTTCCGGCGGGATCGCAGCGCATCACCGGGTTCCGGCTCTCGCTCTCCAGAGGAGTGGGAAGCACTCGGGGTAATGCCGAGTCCGGCTTCATCCGTAGCGTGGACTCCGCTGTTGACCGCTTCCACTCGACCGTCATCACCCCACTGGGACAGCGCTCGACCGGGCGCGTGAAGCCGAACAGCGCCGACTAGACGCTCCCAGGCTCCCGAGTCGGTCTGTACGAGCCGCCTTCACCTCGACCAGATCTGACGCATAAGGTCCCGGCACCCTTCGGGCGCCGGCGACCTCTCGAATTCCCGCTGCCCCACGCGATGGACGCAATCGATTCCATACCGGTGGAGCAGAGCGACGTCGCCCGTGGCCGGGCGGTCCGGGAAGAGGGCGCTGAGGCGGTCGGCTCCCTGCGGGCTGTGCGGTGCGTAGTCCAGGAGTTGGCCCAGGGCCTGACGGACGTACCGGTGCCCCGAGTTGCTCTTGGCCTCTATCAACTCGGCCCCGCTGCCGTCGGTCACGTAGAGATCGCTGATGCCGCCAGGGCAGTAGAAGCGGGCCACCGTGCGCCCTTCGGCGAGGAGCCGCTGCTTGAACTCACTTACGAGGCTGGACTCACGGCGATTGACGACTATCAGGCGCCCGCTGCGGCCGTACGACGTTCGCCGTGTGCGCTGCTCCTCCAGCGCTGCGATACGGGTGGCCTGACGGCTGTACTCATCGAAGGGAGGCACGACATCGCGCGTCTCCCGATCCCATTCCGTCCCCGGGGTGATCATGAACTCCTCGAGCACCGAGCGCGCCTTGTCATCCCTCAGCACCATCTGACCGGGGAAGTTATGGGCCGGCCTGTAGCCGATCGCCATGTTCAGGTCCGCATAGGGAATGGCAGCATCAGCGAGGTCCAGCAGTGTGTAGACGGTGTGCCAGCTCTTGCCGTCCACGGACGGCGGCCACAAACGGTCGGCCAACTCCTGATTACGGAAGATCACACCCACCTCGCCCACGGCTCGCACCCGGTTCTCTCCCGTGAAGAGCACCACGTCCCCAGTGGCGACACCCTGCATTTTCCCGTCGTGGCTGGGCGTCGCTCCCCAGAACCGGGCTTTCCCTTCGGGGTGCAAGTCCAAGAGCATGGCCCGCTGCTCAGTGGTGAGCGCCTCCGCGTACCGACTGTCGGTGAAGTCCACTGGCTGTGCGAGGGTGTCAGCCCAGTGCCGACGCGTCTCGGCGCTGCCATAGGACGGTGATACCAGGACCCGCACGGCGAGTACTCCTTCGGACTGTTCAATCAGCGGTCTCACACCACCCGCACCACATGCCGCACCACCGCATCGAACAAATACCCCTGCGTGTTGTGCACCGTCGCCTCCGGCTGGGTGCGGCCAGTCGTGTCCGTTGCGCGGGCCAGGAGGGTGGTCGGGCCGGGGGTCTTGGGGTGCCAGGTTGTGGTCCAGCGGGTCCAACTCGACGGTTGGGGCTTGTCGTTGAGGTGGGCGGGGTGCCAAGTGGTGCCCTCGTCCGTGCTGATGTCGACCCGGGTGATGGCGCCGGACGCCGACCAGGAGCGGCCGGTCAGGTGGTGGGTTCTGGCGGCCGGGAGGCTTGCGTTCCACGGGAGTTCGAAGGCGGACTTGAGGGTCTGGCGGGTCAGGGGGGTGCTGCCCTCGTCCGGGTACGCCTCGCCGAACAGGCGGTAGAAGTCCGTGTTCCAGGGTGAGTAGAGGGGGGTCGTGGAGACCTCGATGTCGCCCAGCCATTTGATCGAGGCGATGCCCACCCAGGAGGGGGCGAGGATCCGGACCGGGTAGCCGTGGTCCGGTGGGAGTGGGGCGTCGTTCATCTCGTAGGCCAGGATCACGTCGTCCATTGCCTTGGACAGGGGCAGGGGGCGGCGGACTCTGCCCAGGTTCGTGCCGTCGTCCGTGACGTAGTCGGCGTCCAGGCCTCGCGGCAGCACGTCCACGGCGCGGCGGGACACTCCGGCCAGGCGCAGGACTTCGGAGAGGCGTGCGCCGCGCCAGTGGGCGTTGCCGATCGCGCCCAGGGTCCAGGGGGTGCCGGAGACGGGGGTGCCCTGTTGCGTGGCGAAGAAGCTGCGGGCGTTGCCCGCGCATTCGACGAAGGCCGTGCGCGACACCGAAGGGAACCGCTTGAGGTCGGCGAGGGTGAACTCCCTTGGGCCGTCTCGTAGTCCGTCGCCCCAGATCCTCAGCCTCCAGGTCTTCGCGTCGAGCCGCGGGGTCGAGGTGTGGTTGCGTACGAAGAAGTGGGAGGCCGGGGTGCGATGGCCGGTCGCGGACAGAGACTCGAACTTTGTCTCCGCGTTGGTGCCCCGGATCGTGAAGCGGTCCGACGGGAGGGGTTTCACGATGCCCGGTGCGGAGCTCCGGGTGCCTGCCGTCGCCTCCGCGCGCGGGGCGGCCAGTGCCAGCGCCGATGCCCCGCCCGCCGCGGCGAGCAGCCGCAGCATGTCCCTGCGCGCCACCCCGGCCGCCCGGGCCTCCCCCGCGAGCCACTGGGCCCCGCGACGTCCGTCGTACGCCCCTTCGGACACCCCTTTGGAGATCATGGGCGTCATCGTACGAGCCGCCCCTCGGACAACTCACCGGCGAAACACGCCAGTTACGGGGTTGTCGTAGACACTACGTACACCATCGGGTGGTCCGGGTTGGCGCGGTTCACCACGACGTCCAGCGTCGGGATCGGGTCCTTCTGCTCGTGGGTGAGGCCGTACCAGGGGCCCGGGTCCGTGAACTCCCAGCCGACGACCTTGCGGTCGCGCTTGCTGATCGTGATGTCGTTCTTCTCCAGGTCGGCGGTGCTCGTGCCGATCTGCTTGAGGAACTTGTTCAGGCCCTTGTTGCTCGTCAGGAACTGGGCGTACAGGCGGCTGGTGCGCCAGTTGTTCGTCTCGTAGTACGCGACTTCCCTGGAGTACGGCGGGATCGGCACGTCGTACAGGCGGCGCTGCACCTTGGAGGGCCAGCCCGCCGTGAGGCCCGTCGCGGAGTACTTGGCCTCCTTGTCGCGCCCGCTGTTGCGGCTCTGGTTGGCGGAGATCACCAGATAGCCGGCGGGTACGCCGATGAGCAGGACGATGATCGTCGCCGTCAGCCAGCGGCGGCGGATCATGTGGCGGCGGTCCTCAGGGGGACGCTTGCCCCCGTCCGGGGAGTCCGGGGAATCCGATGAGTCCGGGGAGTCCGGGGACGAGGGCTGGCGGGGCACGGTCATCTGCTTACTGGGTTCCCTGAGAGGTGCGGTTGTTGGAGCGGCGCGCTTCGACGTACCGCTCATAGCGTTCGTAGCGCTCCACGCGGCGGCGGTTGGCGCGGCGGAAGCGGCGGGCGACCAGGCGGGCCAGGTCGGCGGCGCCCACCATGCCCGCCTCGGGGCCGAGCTGGGCGCGGGCGATGCGGGCCTCGGGGCGGTAGCCGCGCCCGGTGAGGTGGCGGCGGAAGGCGTCGCGGGCCGGGCCGATGAGGAGGTCGTCGGCGGCGCTGACGCCGCCGCCGATCACGAAGCAGGAGGGGTCGAGGGCCGCGGCGAGGTTCGCGATGCCGACGCCGAGCCACTGGCCGATGTCCTGGAGCAGCTCGACGCACATCGCGTCGCCCTCGCGGGCCAGCTCGGTGATCAGGGGGCCCGAGATGTCGGGGATGTTGCCTTTGACCCGTTCGATCAGGCCGTACGCCACCGGGGAGTCGGCCGCGGCGAGCTCCCGGGCCTCCCTGACCAGCGCGTTCCCGGAGCTGTACTGCTCCCAGCAGCCGCGGTTGCCGCAGGGGCAGCGGTGGCCGCCGGGGACGACCTGCATGTGCCCGAATTCGCCGGCCACGCCGAACTTGCCGCGCTTGACGGCGCCGTCCTCCAGGATCGCGCCGCCGATGCCGGTGCCCAGCGTGATCATGACGAGGTGGTCCTCGCCGCGGCCCGCCCCGAAGCGCCACTCGGCCCACGCCGCCGTGTTCGCGTCGTTGTCCACCATGACGGGCACGGCAAGGCGGCCGGAGATGCGGTCGCGGAGGGGTTCGTTGCGCCAGGACAGGTGCGGGGCGAACAGGACGCGGTTGCGGTCCGCGTCCACCCAGCCGGCCGCGCCGATGCCGACCGCGTGCACGTCGTGCCGGTCGGAGAGGTCGAGGACCAGCTCGACGATGGTGTCCTCGACGACCTTGGGGCTCTTGGACTTGTCCGGGGTCTCCGTGCGGAGCGTCTCCAGGATGTTGCCGTCGGCGTCGACGACGCCCGCCATCACCTTCGTGCCGCCGATGTCGATGCCGACGGTGGGCACGCGGGGCGCCGTCAGATGCGATCGGCGCTCACGCGTGCCCACGGTCCGCAGGACGGTGGCTCGTGCGGAGCCGCGGTGCGCGAGGTCGCGGTAGGTGCTCATTGCCTGGATTCTGCCATTGCGCTGCCGCTGTGGCTTACCGGTGTCCTGGGGCTCGGTCCCGCTGCCGCCTGGCCGCTTTCGGCTGCGGGGCCGTCGTGGTTGCTCGCGCAGTTCCCCGCGCCCCTAAAGGGGCGCCCCCGGCGGCGGGGCGCTGCTCAGCGTCCCTCCAGTTCGTGACGGAGGTCGTCCAGCTCGGAGCCGCCCGCCATCTGGCGGGTCAGTTCGTCGAGGGTCACCTCGGACCGGGCGTAGCTGCCGAACATCGCGCCGCGCTTCAGGAGGATGAAACGGTTGCCGACCAGGTACGCGTGGTGCGGGTTGTGGGTGATCAAGACCACGCCGAGGCCCGCGTCCCGCGCGGCGGCGACGTACTTCAGGACGACGCCCGACTGCTTGACGCCGAGCGCCGCCGTCGGTTCGTCAAGGACCAGGACCTTCGCGCCGAAGTAGACGGCGCGCGCGATCGCCACGCACTGGCGCTCGCCGCCCGAGAGAGTGCCGATGGGCTGGTCGACGTCGCGCAGGTCGATGCCCATGCGCAGCAGCTCCGCGCGGGTCGTCTCACGCATGAAGTCGACGTCCATGCGGCGGAAGGGGCCCGCGCCCTTCGTCGGCTCCGAGCCGAGGAAGAAGTTCCGCCAGACCGGCATGAGGGGGACCACGGCGAGGTCCTGGTAGACCGTGGCGATGCCGCGGTCCAGGGCCTCGCGCGGGGAGGAGAGCTCAGCGTCCTCGCCCTCGATGCGGAAGGTGCCCGCGTCGTGCTGGTGCAGACCCGCGATGATCTTGATGAGGGTGGACTTGCCCGCGCCGTTGTCGCCCAGGACGCAGGAGATCTCGCCCGCGTGGACCTCCAGGGAGACGCCTTCGAGGGCGCGGATGTTGCCGTAGTACTTGCTGACGTCGTCGAGCTCGACGAGCGGGGTGCGGGCCTGGGTCTGAGGCGCGGCGTCGGTCGGTGTCTCGGTCACTTCGTCGCCTCCGCGCGCTTGCGGACCCAGTGGTTGAGCAGGGTCGCCAGGAGCAGCATCACTCCGAGGAAGAACTTGAACCAGTCGGGGTTCCACTCGGCGAACACGATGCCCTTGCTGACCATGCCGAAGATCAGCGCGCCGACCGCCGCGCCGACCGCGGAGCCATAGCCGCCGGTGATCAGACAGCCGCCGATGACGGCCGCGATGATGTAGATCAGCTCGTTGCCGACGCCCTCTCCGGACTGGACGACGTCGTACGAGAAGAGCAGGTGCTGGCCCGAGATCCAGGCGCCGAAGGCGACGCCCATGTAGAGGCCGATCTTGGTTGCGGCGACGGGGACGCCCACCGCGCGGGCCGCGTCCTCGCCGCCGCCGACCGCGAAGATCCAGTTGCCGACGCGGGTGCGGAGCAGGATCCAGGTGGCGACCGCGATCAGGGCAAGCCACCAGACGATCGTGATCTTGAAATCTACGCCGCCGATGGTGATCGCCGACGCGAAGACGTCCTTCGCGGAGGAGAAGCCCTCCATGTCGGCGATCGACTTCGTGGAGACCGTGCCGCTGATCAGCTTGGTGAAGCCGAGGTTCATGCCGGTCAGCATCAGGAACGTACCGAGCGTGATGATGAAGCTCGGCGGGTCGGTGCGGGTCAGCATGACGCCGTTGAAGACGCCGACCGCGAGGGTGGCGAGCAGGGAGACGAGGACGCCCACCCAGACGTTCGCCGTCATCTGGTAGCTGAACATCGACGAGATCAGCGCGGACGTCGTCACCATGACGCCCGCCGACAGGTCGAACTCGCCGCCGATCATGAGCAGCGCCACCGGCACCGCCATGATGCCGATCGTCGACGCGGCGTACAGGACCGTGGCGAGGCTGTTGGCCTGCAGGAAGCTGTCCGCGACGATCGCGAAGAAGAGGAAGACCGCGATCGCGCCGACGACCGAGCCGAGCTCGGGGCGGCCCATCAGCTTCTTCAGCGGCGAGGTCTTCAGGAGGCGCTCGTCCGTCTTGGTGTCCGGGGACGGGGCGGGCGCGGGTGCGGTCGCTGTCATCGGGTCCCTCGCTTCGCGTAGTCCTCCAGCTCGGCGGCCTGGTCCTTCGTGATGATCTGCGGTCCGGTCAGGACCGGCTTGCCGCCGCCGAGGACGTCGGCGTTGTACTTGTACAGCCACAGCAGGTCGACGGCCTCGTAGCCCTGGAGGTAGGGCTGCTGGTCGACGGCGAAGCCGAGGGTGCCGGACTTGAGGCCTGCCGCGACCTTCTCGTTCAGGTCGAACGTGTCGATCTCCGCCTTGCTGCCCGCGCCGTCCTTGGCCTTCACCGCGGCGTCCGCGAAGGGCGCGCCGAGCGTGACGACCGCGTCGATGTCCTGGTCGGACTGCAGCCTGGCCTCGATGGACGACTGCACGTCGGGCATGTTCGTGCCCGTCACGTACAGGTTCTGCAGCTTGCCGTCGAAGGTCTTCTTCGCGCCGTCGCAGCGCTGCTCGTGGCCGACGTTGCCCTGCTCGTGCAGGATGCAGAGCGCCTTCTTCTTGCCGCGCTTGTTGAGTTCCTCGCCGACCGCCTCGCCCGCGATCGTCTCGTCCTGGCCGATGTGGGTGAGCGCGCCGAACTCCTTGGACTCCGCGGAGCCGGAGTTCACGGTGATCACCGGGATGCCGGCCTTCTTGGCGCGGGCCAGCGGGCCCTTCATCGCGTCGGGCTTGGCCAGCGACACGATGATGCCGTCGACCTTCTTGTCCACGTAGGAGTCCACGAGCTGGGCCTGCTGCTGCGCCTCGTCGTCATGGGCGTACAGGAACTTGATGTTGTCCTTGACGGCCGCCTGCTCGGCGCCGTTCTGCACGATGTCCCAGAACGTGTCGCCGTCGCCCGAGTGGGTCACCATCCCGAAGGTCCAGCGCGGCGTGTTCACCGCCGCCTTCCCCTGTGCCGCTGCCGCCTTGCGGGCGTCTTCCGCGCGCTTGCCGCCGGTGCTGCTGCACCCCGCAAGGGATACCCCGAGCACCGCGACCAGCACGGCGCCCACCGCACGTACCCCTGTCTGAACCCTTGCCACGACGCCGTGCCCTTCTTGCTCTGCTCCTCGGTGAGGCCGGTCCGGATCCCCGGCCCCAGCCGCCCAAGTATCGACCACGCGGATCACGCATGTACTCATCGGGTACCGCGGGCGGTGTACTTCTCCAGCTTCGGCACGTCCTTCTCGGTGACGATCGCGGGTCCGGTGAGGACGGGCTTGCCGCCGCCGATGACGTTCGCGTTGGTCTTGTAGAGCCACAGTTCGTCGATGGCCAGGTAGCCCTGGAGGTAGGGCTGCTGGTCGACGGCGAAGCCGACCTCCTTGGCCTTGAGGCGCTTGACCACCTCGGCGTTCAGGTCGAAGGTGGCGACCTCCGCCTCGCTATCCGCGTCCTCCTTGGCCTTCACCGAGAGCGCGGCGATGGGCGCGCCGAGCGTGACCACCGCGTCGATGTCCTTGGTGGCCTGCAGCTTCGCGCTGATGGACGACTGGGCGTTCGGTGCGTTGGTGCCTTCGACGTTGAGGTTCTCGACCGAACCCTTGAAGGTCTTCTTGACGCCCGCGCAGCGCTGCTCCAGCGAGACGTTGCCCTGTTCGTGGATGACGCAGAGCACCTTCTTCTTGCCGCCCTTGGTCAGCTCGTCGCCGACGGCCTCGCCCGCCACGGACTCGTCCTGCCCGATATGGCCGAGCGCGCCGAAGTCGGCGGAGAACTCGCCGCCGGAGTTGATGGTGACGACGGGTATCCCGGCGGCTTCGGCCTTGCCGAGTACCGTCTTCATCGCCTCGGGCTTGGCCAGGGTCACGACGATGCCGTCGACCTTCTTGTCGATCGCCGACTGGACCAGCTCGGCCTGGCCCTTGGCCTCTTTGTCGTTGGAGTAGAGGAACTCGACGTTGTCCTTGCGGGCGGCCTGCTTGGCGCCGCTCTGCACGATGTCCCAGAAGGTGTCGCCCTCCCCGGAGTGCGTCACCATGGCGATCTTGAGGCGGGGCGTGTTCACGCCCTTGCCGCCGCCTCCGCCGTCGCCCGACTTGTCCTCGTCGTCCTTGCCGCCGGAGCTGCTGCATCCGGCCGCGAGGGCGATCACCGTGATGCAGGCCGCGACACCTGTCGCCGTACGGGATGTGCGCATGGTGGGACCACCTCTTCTCCCGGCCGCCTCGGTGCGGCTGGGGGGAGTTCTAGCGGTGGGTGCGCGGCACCGTCAATGGATTTGTCAGAACATTCTTACGACCGTGAGCGACTTGGAACCGCGACTTGGAACCAGCGACCTGGAATCTACGGCCGTACGAGGAGCTGGAACTCGAAGGAGTAGCGCGAGGCCCGGTAGATGTGCGAGCCGAACTCGACCGCGCGGCCCGTGTCGTCGAAGGTCGTGCGCTCCATGGTGAGCAGCGGGGCGCCCGCGGGCTCGCCGAGCCGCTCGCCCTCCCCCGCGGTGGCGGCGCGAGCGCCGACGGACTGGCGTGCGCTGTGCAGGGTGATGCCGGCGGCCCGCATCAGGCGGTACAGGCCGGTGGCCTCGAGCCGGTCGGTGTCGAGCGCGAGCAGCCCGGCCGGGAGGTGATTGCGCAGGTACGCCATGGGCTCCCCATGGGCGAGCCGGAGCCGCTCGACCAGGTGCACCTCATCGCCCTCCGCGATGCCGAGGGCGGCCGCGACCTCGGCGGACGCGGGCTCGACGGTGTTGAGCAGGACGCGGGTCTCGGGCCGCTGACCGGCCGCTTCCAGGTCGTCGTAGAGGCTGCTGAGCTCCAGCGGGCGCTTGACCTGGCTGTGCACGACCTGGGTGCCGACGCCTCTGCGCCGCACGAGCAGCCCCTTGTCGACGAGCGACTGGATGGCCTGGCGGACGGTCGGCCGGGACAGACCGAGGCGTCCGGCGAGTTCTATCTCGTTGCCGAGCAGGCTGCCCGGGGTGAGGGCGCCGCGCTCGATCGCCGCCTCCAGCTGCTGGGACAGCTGGAAGTACAGCGGGACCGGGCTGCTGCGGTCGACGCCGAGCTGCAGGGAGACCGTCGGGTCCACGGCTGGTTTGGCGGCAGATTTGGGCACGGGCCGAGCGTAGCCCCAGGGAATGATGACGGGAAGTTCTGAAGTTCTGTTGTCCGGACAAACCCGGCGCGGACAACGGCTCGGCCCTGGCCCGTGCAATGCACCGCGGGCGGCGTCACGGCACCCGCGCGACACCGACCCATCCGGCCCGGATGGTCAGCGAGCCCGGCATCGCCGAGTCCGGCTTCCACTTCGGCCAGGGGACGAACCCGGGGTCGACGAGTTCAAGGCCGTCGAAGAGGGAGACCGTCTGCTCCGGGCTGCGCAGGATGTAGGGGATCGCGCCGGAGTTGTTGTACTCGTCCTGCACACTGCGGTGCAGTTCGTCGTCGGCGTCGGAGTGCGTCAGTGAGGCGTAGCTGCCCGAAGGAAGGCCCGACACCAGACCGCGCACCAACGTCAGAACGTCCTCCCACGGGGAGATATGGCCTAATACGTCGTTGATCACGAGGCCGACGGGCTGGGACATGTCCAGCGTTTTCGCGGCGCCTTGAAGGATCGTGTCGGTGTCACGCATGTCCGCAAGGACATAGTCCGTGGCGCCTTCGGGCGAGCTCCTGAGCAGCGTGTCCACGTGCATCAGGACGATCGGGTCGTGATCCACGTAGACCACCCGGCTGTCCGGCGCGACGCGCTGGGCGATCTCATGGGTGTTGTTGGCCGTGGGCAGCCCGGCCCCCACGTCGAGGAACTGCTTGACGCCTTGCTGCGCCATCCAGGTCACCGAGCGGCGCAGTACGTCGCGGGACTCCCGGGCCATCGGGACGATCAGCGGGAACTTCTCCTTGTAGGCATCACCGGCCATCTGGTCGGACGCGTAGTGGTCCTTGCCGCCAAGCCAGTAGTTCCAGACGCGCGCGCTGTGCGGCAGGGACGTGTCTATCTTGTGGATGTCTGCTGGTTCGCTGCTCATGACAGTGCTTCTCTCAATAGATCAGGCCATAGATCAGGCCATGGATCGGGCAATGGATCAGGCAATGGATCAGGCGCTTCGGCCGAACAACGCTGCTGTACACCGTAGTTCGGACTCCCGATCATGTCGCCGACATCGGGGCAGATGACGGCCCGGGGAAGCGGAACCCCATCGCTGACGACTTCTGACGACCCTTTGTCCGGACAAAGGATTGACAGGACCTCTGGGCCTGGCGAGGGTGGGTCCATGCGCATCGGACTCATCGGAACGGGCCGTATCGGCACATTTCACTCCGCGGCTCTGCGGCGGCACCCGGACGTGGCGGCGCTGGTCGTCGCCGACGTGGACGCCGACCGCGCGGCCGACCTCGCGTCCCGCATCGGGGCGACCGCCGCCGCGTCGGTGGACGAGCTCTTCACCGGGGGCGTGGACGCGGTGGTGATCACCGCGGCGACCTCCGCGCACGCCGAGCTGATCGGCAGGGCGGCCAGGGCCGGGCTCCCCGTCTTCTGCGAGAAGCCCATCGCCCTCGACCTGCCGGGCACGCTCTCCGCGCTGCGGGAGGTCGAGGCCGCGGGGACGGTGCTCCAACTGGGCTTCCAGCGGCGCTTCGACGCGGGATACCGGGCGGCGCGCGATGCCGTGCGCGCGGGGCGGCTCGGGCGGCTGCACACCGTCCGCGCGATCACCGCCGACCCGGCGCCACCGCCGGCCGCGTATCTGCCGCTGTCCGGCGGGCTCTACCGGGACTGCCTGGTCCACGACTTCGACATGCTGCGCTGGGTGACGGGCCGTGAGGTGACGGAGGTGTACGCGACCGGGTCCGACGCGGGGCCCGCGATGTTCCGCGAGGCCGACGACGTCGACACGGCCGCGGCGGTCCTCACCCTCGACGACGGCACGCTCGCCACGGCCACCGCGACGCGGTGCAACGGCGCGGGCTACGACGTACGCATGGAACTGGCGGGCGAGGACGACCAGATCGTCGTCGGCTTCGACGACCGCACTCCCCTGTCGTCGGTGGAACCGTCCGGACCGCCGCCGCCCGAGAAGCCCTGGCCGGGGTTCCTCGAGCGGTTCGCGCCCGCGTACGAGGCGGAGCTCGCCGCGTTCGTCGAGGTCGTACGGGGCGAGCGGGCAAACCCCTGCGACGGCCGCGAGGCGCTGGCGGCGTTGCGGATCGCGGAGGCGTGCGAACTGTCGCGGCGCGATGGGCGGCCGGTGCGGATGACGGAGATCGCCGGGGGTCCGGCGATCTGATCGGCCTGCCACCTATGAGGTGATCAGCCTGCCGCCCATGAGGTGATCAGCCTGCCACCTGCGGTCTGATCAGCCCGCCGAGAGGACCGTGCCCTGGGCGACGGCGCACAGGGTCTCGCTCTCCTCGTCCCCGTCCGTCGTGAACAGGTCGCAGCGCACCACCGCCTGGCGGCGGCCCGCGTGGACGACCGTGGCGCGGGCGAGGAGTTCGGCGCCGGTGGCGGGGCGTACGTACTGGATGGAGAAGCCCGAGGTCAGCACCGCGGGGCCCAGTGCGGTGCCCGCGGCGAAGGTGATGGCGTTGTCGGCCGCGTAGGAGAGGACTCCGCCGTGCACGAAGCCGTTCTGCTGGTGGAGTTCTTCGCGGATGGTGAGTTCGAGGGTGGCGGCGCCTTCCCCGAAGCGGGTGATGCGGGCCTGGAGGAGGCGGCTGAAGGGCTGGGCGTCGAGGGTCTTCTGGGCCAGGGCCAGATCAAGGGGTGCTGTCATGCGGCGGACGGTACAAGCCTCGGACGGCCATCACCCCCGTGGGGTGCTACTCCACCCCGTCCAGCAACCCCGCATCATGCGTCAACAGGGCGATCTGCACCCGGTTGTTGAGGTCCAGCTTCGTCAGCACCCGGGAGACATGCGCCTTCACCGTGGCCACGCTCAGGAACAGCTCCGCCGCGATCTCCGCGTTGGACGCCCCTCGCCCCACCGCGACCGCCACCTCCCGCTCCCGCTCGCCAAGGAGCGCAAGCCGCTCCAACGCCCGCTCCCTGCGCCCCCGTTGAGGGTCGTCCCCGGTCACCCGAGTGATCAACTGCTGGGTCACCGATGGCGAGAGCACCGGCTCCCCCGCCGCCACCGCACGCACCGCCGCGACGATCTCGGCGGGCGCGGTGTCCTTCAGGACGAACCCCGCGGCGCCCGCCCGCAGGGCCCGCAGCACCTGCTCGTCCGCGTGGAAGGTGGTCAGGACGATCACCTCGGGGGCGTCGGGGCGTTTACGCAACGCCTCCGTCGCCGCGAGGCCGTCCATCGTGGGCATGCGGATGTCCATCAGGACGACGTCGGGACGCCGTTCGGCGACGAGTCCCGCGACCTGGGTGCCGTCGCCCGCCTCACCGACGATCTCGATGTCGTCCGCGCCGCCGAGCATGAACGACAGGCCCGCACGGACCAGTGGGTCGTCGTCGACGAGCAGCAGCTTGATGGGGTTCATGCGACCACCGTAACCAGGTAGAAGAGCGGAGCCCGACGTCACGCGGGCAGCTTGATCCGAAGAGGGCCGCAGCCGACGCGCGACGACTCCGCGGCCACGTAACGGGGCAGCAGCGTACGGATGTCGGCGGCGCGGTCCGTGCCCTCGGCGCGGATGAGGAAGGTGACGTCGCCCGTCTGGCACTCGGCCTGGAAGAACCCGAGGTCGTCCCGCAGGAAACCCCGGCCCTTGCCGCCGCCCACCGCCTTGACGTCGTCGCCGCCGTCGAACTTCAACTGCCGGTAGAGCTCGGCGATGCGCGGGTCCTCGACCGTCATGAGCCGCAGCCTGGGGTGGCCGAAGATCACGTCGCGGTCGCAGGTACGTACGGGGCCTTCGCCCTTGGTCACCAGCGGCGGCTTGTACTTGTCGACGTCCCGCATGCCCCGCATGTGCAGCCCCTTGATGCCGCAGATCGCGTCGGGCTTCTCGTCCTGGAAGCGGGCAGGACCGGGCAGCCGGTCCGCCGGGTCGTCGACCTCGCCCCGGCAGCCCTGTTCGGTCAGGTAGCCGTTGACGAGCCTGACCACGGCGGTGGTGAGGCGGGCGCGTTCGCCGGTGTCGACATCTTCGTCGTAGACGGTCCAGCCGGCCTCGATGTCGATCACCAGCGGGCCGTGGCCCTCCTCCGGCCTGCCGACGCAGCCCTCCGGAACCGCGAGCCACGCGCGCGTGTCGGAGGCCATGCCCAGGAGTCCGCCGCCGAGCGGGGTCATCCGCGCGGAGAGATACTCGTCGGCCCACTTGTCGCCCGAACCGCCGAACCGGGTGTCGAGTTCATGCACCTGGGCCGTGACCCGGCGGCCGCGCGGCGACTTCAGCCGGCACAGCCCGGAGGGGCCCTCGGAGAAGATGTGGTCCGAGGTGACGGGCACGTCGGACGCCTCGATGTCCCGCTTGCCGCCGAACAGGTCCGCCACGTCGTCCTCGCTGAGCGCGCCCCAGCACGCCGATGCCTCCTCGAAGGGGCCCGCCTGCGCCTGCCAGGCCACCCCCGCACCGCCGAGCAGCGCTCCCGCGACGGCGGCGGCTATCGCGGGCCTCAGCCGGCCGCGCGTGAGGCGGCGCCAGTGCCACCAGGGGCGGGGCGGGCCGTCGTCCGGGGTCACGCCGACCCCGGCACCTGTCGTCCCGTTGGTCTCTTCGGTTCCGGTCATCAGTGGGTCCCCCCGGCTTCACTCGACGTCGTCGGTGCCACCGCCGGGCACCCGAGGCGCTGCGCCACCGCGTTGCTGAACGCCGCGAAGTGGCCCGTCGCCTCCCGCTGCGGGGAGCCCAGCATCAGGAACGTCGCCGGACGCCCCGCGCACTGGGCCCGTACGACCTGGTGGCCCTCGCCCAGAACACCCTTGCCGCGCCAGCCGCGCGCGGGCGGCCGCTCGCCCGTCACGTCGGCGATGAGCGCGTCGACCCGGGGCTGGGCGACCATCAGGGCGTCGAGGAACCGGGCGTCGTCGCGGCCGATCCGTACCGAGCAGGACTGCATGTCGCGGGTGACCGGGCCGACTTGGTAATCCGTGTCGGATTCCGCTTCGTCACCCAGGTCGAGGTCGAGGCCCTTGATGCGGCACGCGGGGTCGGAGTAGAAGGTCTCCCGCTTCTCCGGCAGCGTGAGCAGGGGCGAGGTGACGCGCAGCGGCTCCGCCGGGGCGCAACCCGCCTTCTCCATGCCCTGGTTGGCGGCCGCCACCAGGAGTTCGGCGACGGTGCGCGAGCCGCCCAGGTCCACCGTCCTCGGCAGCGCCTCGTCCGGCTCCGTGCGCTCCCGCGCGTCGAGGGTGACCGCGACCGGCCGCCCGTCGCGCGTGTCGCACCGCTTCGGCAGCACAATCAGGCCGCGGTCGGCGTCGACGGCGCCGGGCAGCCCGTCCGGCAGCGGCATCGCACCGTCGCCGAGGTAACCGGCCAGCCACTCCAGGCGGTCCTCCGCCCCCTTGGGCGCCCGGCCGTAGGTCACCGTGACCGTGGTGTCCTGGACGTCCGTTTCGCCGTCGGAGAAGGTGTGGCTGGAGCGCACGGCCAGGGTGCACGTGCCCGCCGGCTTCCCCTCAGTGGGCGCCGCCCCCTTCGACGTACGGCTGCGTCCGTCCTCGCCCGTGAAACCGTCGTCGCCGAGGATGCCGGGACCGCTGTCCTCTTCCCAACCACCCCAGCAGTAGCGGTCCTTGATGCCCAAAGGCCCCTGGAACGCCCACGTGCCGAGCCCCGCGGCCAGCGCAAGCACCACGGCGCCCGTGACCGCCGCCCGGCGCCGTGTGCGTATGAGCCCCCGCGCCGCTCCTCGTGCGCGGCGAAACCGCCCCGCCCGTATCTCCCCCGTCACCGCGTATCCGCCTCGCCTCGCCTCGCCCGATGTGGCCGCTGATCGTATCCAGGCGGAGGCACAGCCTCCGTCACGGGGCCCACGGCAGCCAGGCGTTGACCTCGAAGCCGCCGTCCGCCGACGTGCCGTGCCCCAGGCGTCCGCCCGCGAGCGTGGCCCGTTCGGTGAGGCCGATCAGGCCCTGGCCCGAGCCGGGTACGTGCGGCACGTCGCCGGGCGGCGGCGGGTTGCGTACGACGATGGCCAGGCCCTCGCCGGGCCGCCCCGAGACGGCGACGGTCACCTCGGCGCCGGGGGCGTGCTTGCGGGCGTTGGTCAGGGCTTCCTGGGCGATGCGGTACGCGGTGCGGCCGATCGCGGCGGGCACCTCCGTGGCATCGCCGACCCGCTGGTCGAGCGCGACCTTCATGCCCGCGTCGCGCGACTCGGCGACCAGGGTGTCCAGGGCGGCGAGGGTCGGCTGCGGGCGGCCCGATGCCTCGCCTTCGCCGCCGCGCAGGACGCCGATGACCTGGCGCAGATCCTGCAAGGCCTCGTGCGAGCTCTCCCGGATGACTCCGGCGGCGCGGGCGATCTCCGCACGGGGTGCGTCGGGGCGGAACTCCAGGGCGCCGGCGTGCACGCTGAGCAGGGTGAGGCGGTGGGCCAGGACGTCGTGCATCTCGCGGGCGATGTCCTCGCGGGCCAGACGCTGGGCCTGTTCGGCGCGGAGCGCGGCCTCGTTCTCGGCACGGATGGCGCGGTCGCGCAGGCTGAGCAGCAGCTGGCGGCGCGAGCGCACGAACATCCCCCAGCCGATGACGGAGGCGCTGACGAGCACGCCGAGGACGACGACGACCACGTACGGCAGGTCGGCGTCGGGCCGCAGCCAGTACATGAACGGCACGATCGCGATCGAGACCCCGCCGATCCAGGCGACGTACCGGAAGGGGCGGTGCACCGCGAGCGTGAACAGGGCCACCGCGGCGGCGCCGGCCGCCGTGTCGGAGACCAGGCTGACCGGCACCATGGCGATGGCGAGGCCGACCGGCCAGCGCCTGCGCAGCCAGACGGCGGCGCAGGCGAGCGCGCCGACCAGCTGGTCGAGGTCCTCGGCGGTCTGGGAGAGGTGCGGGTTGCCGTCGACCGAATCGGCGGCCACCAGGCCGATGACGACGGCCACGAAGAAGCAGGCGAAGTCGACGAGCCAGTCGCGCACGGTCCGCTTGTGCCTGCGCCCCGCGCGACCGTCCGGGTCGAGCTCCGCGGCGATGGCCGACGGCAGCGCCCATGGACTTCTGGCCAAGGGGTACCGCGTGGGTTCATCGCCGCTCATGGTCGACAAATCTACGCACCGTGGCGGGCGCCGGACGCCCATCGGACGTGATCGACTACGAAAGTCGCGCGGGTCGAGACTTTCGGCGGAACGGGCGGGAAGAGGCCTCGCCCCGTGGCCGATGTGCGTGGGGAGTCCACGGGGCGAGGCTCTTCGGCATGAAGCAGGTACTTGAGGTCTTCGGCGTCCTTCTCCTGATCCAGGGCGTGGCCGCCCTGGTGCACGAGCTGACCGGCCGGTTCGACGGCTGGGGCATCGTGCGGCGGATCGGGTTCCTCGACGGCTACGAGATCTACGCGGGCGTCACGCTCATCGTGCTGGCGTTCGCGCTGTTCGCGGCCGCGGGGAGCCGGAAGGGACGCTAGACCGCTGTCGGTGCCTTGCGGTTCAGCAGGCGTAGTCCACCAGGTCGAAGGACTCGTAGTGGTCCGCCGTGTAGTAGTCCTCCTTGTTCTCCTCACCGGTCACGATGCGGCGCGCGCCGCGGTCCGGTGAGCCAGGGGTCTTGACCGTGTACTCGTGGTAGTAGCCGGAGCTCTGCGAGGGCAGGACGCCTTCCCTGTTCTGGAAGACCGTGCCGTCCTGCGGATACGGGTAGGGGCCGCCCGCCTCGATCAGGTCGAGGGTGTCGTGCGCCTGGGAGGGCAGGGCGGAGTAGCAGATGTCGCCGACGGCGGTGATGGAGTAGGACGCCGACGTGGGGGCCGGGGCCGGTGCCGCGTTCGCGGAGACGGCGACAGGGCCGCCGACGAGCAGGGCGGCGGCGAGGGCTGTGACGCTGACGATTCGTGGGGGGATTCGCATGGGTCCAGTGTGACGCGCGTAGAGGTTGTCGTGTCAACTTCAAGTGCGGTGAATTTTCCGGGAGTTAACCGTGCGCCGCCCGCGGTTCGTCAGTCCTTCTTCGCGGCGGCGTCCTTCTTGGCGGCAGCATCCTTCTTCGCGGCGGCGATGCGGTGCTCCGCCATGTACTCACGCATCCGGAGGCTGGTGGTTCCGCTGGTGTAGAGCACGGCGCCGCCGACCGAGAGCGGCACGGAAAGCCCCAGCCAGGCCAGCATCTCGGGCCAACGGCGCTGCGCGCGGCAGTCGTCCCGTGTCTCGCCCTCCGCCCAGGTCGGGGCGTCCCCCTCGTAGAAGAGCACCGACGAGCACTTGCGGCTGCTGGGATAGTCGTCGTCCCCGTCGCCGAACGGCACCATCAGCTGGTACGCGAGCACGACCCAGATGACGCCCGCCAGGAACAGCAGCACGCCGCCCCAGTTGCGGCGCTTCTCCGCGCTCGCCGCGAACCGCTGCTCGAAGTGCTCGTTCATGAGCCTCCCCCTCCTTGATCGACCACGGAACGTATCACCGCGCCCGACGCCCCCAGCTGGTCCCCACCAGAACCAGCACACCTCCCACCAGACCCACCACACCCAGCCGTTCGCCGCCCACCGCGATCCCGACCGCGGCCGCCCACAGCGGCTCCGTGCCGAGCAGCAGGCTCACGCGCGAGGGAGAGGTCCTGCGCACCGCCCACATCTGTACGAAGAAGGCGAAGAGCGTGCAGAACACGGAGAGGAAGAGCAGCCCTGCCCACTCGCGTACGCCGAAGTCCGCGGCGACGGACCACGGGCCCTCCCCCGTGCCCGCGCCGGCGAGGACCGCGAACACGGCCACGGCGGAGCCGAGTTGGACCGTGGTGAGAGAGAGCGAGTCGGCATCCTGGACGGCCTTGATGCGTGACATCGCCAGGACGTGCACCGTGCGGGCGAGCGCCGCCAGCAGGATCAGGCCGTCGCCGAGCGAGGGCCGTGTGAAGCCGCCGCCCTGGGTCAGCAGGACCACGCCGAGCACGGAGAGTCCCGCCGCCGCGAGGAAGGCGCGCGGCGGCCGCTTCCGCGTCACCGCGGCCTCGGCGAGCGGGGTGAAGATCATGGTGAGGCTGATGATGAGGCCCGCGTTGGTCGCCGAGGTGTGAACGACGCCGTAGGTCTCCAGGAGGAAGATCCCGCCCAGGATCAGCCCGAGCGTCCCCGCGCCGCGCCACTGCGGCGCCGTCAGCGCGCGCAGCCCTCGCCATCCCGCCGCCACGAGCGCCGGAAGCACGATGCCGAAGCGCAGCACCAGGACGGCGATGACGGTGTGCGTGGTCGTGATGCCCTTCGCCGCGAGATAGCTGGCGCCCCAGACCACGGCCACCAGCAGAACGGGCAGATCGGTGAACCAGGCGGGGCGCGTGGTGGGCGCGGCGGGGGCGGCGAGCGTCGACACGGGGCGCGGTCTCCAACGGATGCGGCGGTGTGGAGACTTCGGTGGCTCTCACGTGGGTCGATCACCGTATCCGGTGGAGATCACGCCGGGAAGGGGCGCGGGGCTGCGACATATGCGGCTCCGCCGCGTGGGCGCGACCAGCCACGACGGGCCCGCGGACGAATGCGCACATCCCACGCAGCGCTCAGTAGGTTCCGTACTCGGGGCGCCCCGCCCGCTCGTACGTGCTGATGACGACGCCCGTAGAGCTCAGGCTCGACGCGGTGGTCCTGAACGAGGTGGGCAGGCCGCCGTCCGCGAAGAGGCGCTTGCCGGTGCCGAGGGTCACGGGGAACGTCAGCAGGTGGATCGTGTCGATCAGGTCGTGCGCGAGGAGGGACTGCGCGAGGCCCGCGCTGCCGTGCATTTGGAGCTCGCGGCCCGGCTGCTCCTTGAGGAGGGCGACATCCTTGGCGATGTCCTCGCGCCCGATGAGGTGGGTGTTCTCCCAGTCGCTGCCGGTGAGCGTGGTGGTGGCCACGTACTTGGGCAGCGCGTTGAGCCGGGAGGCGACCGGGTCGGCCGGGTCGGTCATCTTGGGCCAGTACGACG
This sequence comes from Streptomyces sp. NPDC059037, assembly GCF_042740015.1. NCBI lineage: Bacteria > Bacillati > Actinomycetota > Actinomycetes > Kitasatosporales > Streptomycetaceae > Streptomyces > Streptomyces sp. NPDC059037. The sequence goes on along the minus strand of NZ_JBHYIG010000016.1, from coordinate 27,899 downwards.
CGAAGATGTCGTACGTACGCCGCCCGAGCAGGAAGGCGTCGACCCGGTCGAAGACGCCGTTGATGAACCGGCCGAAGTCGTCGTCGCCGAAGGGCACCGACCAGCCGCCGTGCTCGAAGCCGCCGACGCGGTCCTCCTCCGGGCCGCCTGGCGCCTGGATGACGCCGTCGAGGGTCTGGAACTGGGTGAGCGTGAGCTTCATGGCGAGGCCTCTTTTCCGGGTGCGTGCCGTGGCTGGCGGTTCCTTCACCTACTCAGACCCTGCGCCTGCCCGGAAGTCATCGCACCCCGGCGGGCGCCGGGAAATCGCTGTCCATTTCCCGCCAGCCACGGCGCGCGCCGCCCGCTTCCATTGAAACCGCAAGCACTTCTCTCGCTCTGTAGATGATGAGGTTCCGACATGTCTTCACTGACCGGCAAGACGGCTCTGGTCACCGGCGGCAGCCGCGGTATCGGCGCGGCGATCGCGTTGCGGCTTGCCCAGCAGGGTGCCGATGTGGCGATCACGTACGTCCATGGGGAGGCCGCCGCTCTCGATGTCGTCGCCAAGATCGAGTCGGCGGGGCAGCGGGGGTTCGCCATCAAGGCGGATGCGGCTGATCCCGGGGACGCGGCGGGCGCGGTGGAGCGCGCGGCGGATGATCTGGGCCGGCTCGACATCCTGGTGAACAACGCGGGCATCGGAGTGCTCGGCCCCATCGGGGACTTGGCGCTCGCCGATGTCGACCGGGTGCTCGACATCAACGTACGCGCGGTGTTCCTCGCCTCGCAGGCTGCGGCCGGGCGGCTTGCCGACGGGGGCCGGATCATCTCGACCGGCTCGGCGCTCGCGCGGTTCGCGGGCGGGCCCGGCGGGACGCTGTACGCGATGAGCAAGGCGGCGCTCGCGGGAATGAGCAAGCCGCTGGCGCGGGAGCTCGCGGACCGCGGGATCACGGTGAACGTGGTGCATCCCGGGGCGATCGACACGGACATGAACCCGGCGGACGGCCCGTTCGCCGCCCCGCAGCGAGCGGCCACGGCACTGGCCCGCTTCGGCTCCGCCGACGAGGTGGCTTCGCTCGTCGCCTATCTGGCCGGGGAGGAAGCGGGGTTCATCACGGGGGCGGAGTTGGTGGCGGACGGGGGGTATGGGGCGTAGGGCGGGGCCTGATGTGACGCCCCGAGCCCCGGCTGAAGAATTTCAGCCGGGGCTCGGGAGATATCCAGCCCGTCCGGCGTTTGAGGACGAACCCGGCGGAGCCGGTGATCGACGGTGCGGAACTAGCCGCCGAGCTCCTGGTGGCGCGCGGTCAGGGCGACCCCGCCCGCCTCCGTCAAGGAACCGAACAGCCGCAGCCGCGAAATGCCGCCGTCCGGGAAGATGTCGACGCGGACGTGCGTGCCCACCGCCGGGGTGTCCAGGACGAAGCGGTGGTTCGTGTCGGGCTGCAGGCGGGTGCGGGGCAGGGCCTCGACCCATTCGCCGTCCTCGCCGCCGTCACGTACCGAAAGAGACGCCCAGCCCGCCGAGTTGCCCTTGAGGTAGGCCGTGTCGATCTCGATGGCGCGGATCTCCGACTGGGCGACCAGCTGGTAGCGGATCCAGTCGTTGCCGGTGTCGCGGCGGCGCCGCGTCTCCCAGCCGTCGTCCATCTTGCGGGAGCGGCCCGGCTGGATGGTGTTGGTCGCCGGGGAGTAGAAGCGGTCGGACGCGTCCTCGACCTGGCCGCCGTTCTCCAGGGCGACGACGTCGAACGTGCCGAGCGCCGCGAGCCACTTGGGGTCGGCGACGACCTCGCCGTAGACGCGGAGACGGGCGATGCCGCCGTCGGGGTGCTGGTTGACCCGCAAGTGCGTGAAGCGCTGCTCGACGTCCACGGCGAAGCCGTTCGCCGCGTGGCCGCCAACGGCCGTGCGCGGTACGAGAGTCGTCCACTTCACGTCGTCGCCGAGGAGCTCCTCCGGCGTCGGCGAACCGGCGACCGAGGTGGCCTCGACGGACACGGCCTGCGGGTAGTTGCCGCGGAAGTGGGCGGTGTCGACGACGATGCCGCGTACGACGCCTGGGGCACCGAGGCGTACAAGAGCCCAGTCGTGGTCCTCCGCCGTCGGCCACGGGTGCTCGGCGGACACGCCACGGCGGCGACGGGTCTCCCAGCCGTCCATGACCTTGCCCTTGTGCCCGAAGTGCTCCGGGTCGAACTCGGCGTCGTTCGCCAGGAGCAGGTTCTCGCGCATCGCGAAGAACTCGTCGTTGGCGGCGATCACGCCCGCGCCGAGCTGCCGGTCGGCGAGGTTGGCGTACTGCGTGAAGGGGAAGTCCGCGGTGCGGTAGTCCGCGTACGGGTCGCCGCCGCCGTAGGGGCTGGCGTCGCCGGTGAAGGAGGGAATCGACGTCACGGGGTCAGTTGTTCCTTTCCAGAAGTCGGCCTGCGGGTTCGCTGAACTCGCCGCCGTGCAGGATGCGTTCGCCGCGCAGCCAGGTGGACTTCACGACGCCGCTGAGGGTCTTGCCCGCGTACGCCGTGACTCGGTTCCGGTGCTGCAGCTCCGCGGGGTCCACGGTGAAGGTCTCGTCGGGCGCGAGGACCGCGAAGTCGGCGTCGCGGCCGGCCTCGATGGCGCCCTTCTGGTCGAGTCCGACCAGTTCGGAGGTGCGCGTCGACATCCAGCGCACCACGTCCTCAAGGCTGTGGCCGCGCTTGCGTGCCTCGGTCCAGATAGCGGGGAGGCTGAGCTGGAGCCCGGAGATGCCGCCCCACGCGGTCGCGAAGTCGTCGGTCTTGAGGTCCGCGGTGGACGGGGAGTGGTCCGTCACCACGCAGTCGATGGTGCCGTCGGCGAGCGCGGCCCAGAGCAGGTCCTGGTTGGCGGCCTCGCGGATGGGCGGGCAGCACTTGAACTCGCTTGCCCCGTCCGGGACTTCCTCCGCGGTGAGCGTGAGGTAGTGCGGGCAGGTCTCGACGGTCAGCTTGACGCCCTCGCGCTTGGCGGCGGCGATCAGCGGCAGCGCGTCCGACGACGACAGGTGCAGTACGTGGATACGGGCGCCGAGCCGCTTGGCCTGGGCGATGAGGCCCTCGATCGCGACGTCCTCGGAGACGCGCGGCCGGGTGTCCAGGTAGTCCGTGTACTTGGGGCCGCTCTTGTGCGGGGCGGCGTCCAGCTCGTGCGGGTCCTCGGCGTGCACGATGAGCAGGCCCCCATCAGCACCGAAGCCGGCGATCTCGGCCATGGAGGCGGCGAGCTGGTCCTGGTTCAGGTGCGGGAACTCGTCCACGCCCGACGGCGAGAGGAAGCACTTGAAGCCGTAGACACCGGCGTCGTGCAGGGGCTTGAGGTCGCGGACGTTGTCGGGCAGGGCGCCGCCCCAGAAGCCGACGTCGATGTGCGCCTTGGTGCGGGCGACGTCCTGCTTCGTGCGCAGGTTGTCGGCCGTGGTGGTCGGCGGCAGGGAGTTGAGCGGCATGTCGACGAGGGTGGTGATGCCGCCGGCGGCCGCGGCACGCGTCGCGGTCCAGAACCCCTCCCACTCCGTGCGGCCCGGGTCGTTCACATGGACGTGCGTGTCCACGAGGCCGGGAAGCAGGACGTCGTCCCCGAAGTCTTCGAGCCGGGCACCGTCCGGTACGTCGGCGTCGTGCGCGAGCACGGCCGTGATCTTCCCGCCGGAGACCGCCACCGACGCGGCGCGGGTTCCCTCCGGGGTGATGACGCGAGTCGAGCGCAGCACCAGTTCAACGTCCACCCTCAACGCCCTCTCTTAGCTGTTGTCCGTCGCCGTTTGCCGACGTTTGTCTGTCTTTTGCCTATCTTCGTCGTCCGTTCTCTTCCGCTACACAGACCTTTCGGTTCCGCTAAACGGAATTCAACGTTCTGTTGAATCAGTCTTCACGTCCACCCCTGACCCGTCAAGAGGCCACCTGGAACACCCTGGACGTTTCCACAAAGTGGAAATAGGATTCCGAAAGAGAGAACGTAGCTACGCACAACCGGACCGCCGAGCGATCACCGGCCGTTCCCGCGGAGAAGCGGACAAAGGCCCCCTGACCGGCCAAGACGTCTTGGCGATCACAGGACCCCGCGAAGAACCGCCCGGTAGGCTGCTGCCTTGCCCGTCAGCCCCGAAAGGACCGCGCCGTGCCGACGTCAAGCGCAAGCGACGCCTCCACCGAAGTCGCTGCCTCCAAGCCGCCCGCTGCCAGCGGTGGTGTCCAGTCCCTTGAGCGCGCCTTCGACCTGCTCGAACGGATGGCGGACGCGGGTGGCGAGGTCGGCCTCAGCGAGCTCTCCGCCAGCAGCGGCCTCCCGCTGCCCACGATCCACCGCCTGATGCGCACGCTCGTCGCCTGCGGCTACGTACGCCAGCAGCCCAACCGCCGCTACTCCCTGGGCCCGCGGCTGATCCGCCTCGGCGAATCGGCCTCGCGCCTCCTCGGCACCTGGGCGCGGCCCTACCTCGCCCGCCTGGTCGAGGAGACCGGCGAGACGGCGAACATGGCGCTGCTCGACGGGGACGAGATCGTGTACGTCGCACAGGTGCCGTCCAAGCACTCCATGCGGATGTTCACCGAGGTGGGCCGCCGGGTCCTGCCCCACTCCACGGGCGTGGGCAAGGCCCTCCTCGCGCACACCCCGCCGGAGGAGGTGCGGGCCCTGCTCGCCCGCACCGGCATGCCGGCCGCGACGGAGAAGACGATCACTACGCCCGACGGCTTCCTGGACGCGCTGGAGGAGGTCCGCAGGGCGGGGTACGCGGTCGACGACAACGAACAGGAGATCGGGGTGCGCTGCCTGGCGGTGTCGGTGCCCAACTCCCCCACATCGGCGGCCATTTCGATCTCCGGCCCGGCGGGCCGCGTGACGGAGACGGCAGTGGACAAGATCGTCCCGATCCTCCAGGAGGTGGCGGTAGAACTGTCCGCCGCCCTGGCGAGCTCGGGCCCTGCGGCATAACGCGCCCCGAAAGGGGCGCGGGGAACTGCGCGACCAGCCACAGACGGCCCGCAGATCAGATCCCTCCGGCGTTTGAGGAGCGGGGTTCGGGGCGGAGCCCCGAGGCGGGGCCTACACAGGGGCCTGGGGGAGAACCCCCAGCCTCCCCTCCACCATCTCCACCACCCGGTCGGCGACAGCCAACCGCGCCCGGTCATGGGTGACCAGCACCGTCGCCGTCCCCCGCTCCCGCGTAAGCCGCCCAAGCAGCTCCATCACCGCAGCCCCACGCGAGTGGTCCAACGCACTGGTCGGCTCATCGACCAGCAGCACCGCGGGCGCATTCATCAGCGCCCGCCCCCCCGGCCACCCCCGCGCCGGCCCCGCCCGGGCCACCGGAGTGGGCGGGCGCGCGGGGGGCGGCCGACACACCCCCCCCCCCCACACCCCCCCGCCCCCGCCCCCCCGCGCGCTCGCGCCCCTCGCCCCCCGCGCCCCCGCCCGCCCCCCCCCCCCCCCCGCGCCTCGCCACGTCCGTGGCGGTGGACCGCACGACGCCCTCGATCTCCCAGTCCACGACGAGCAGCGCGATGTCGCCGGAGACGTGGACATGGCGCGGGCGCACCGAGATCGGCAGGCCGATCGCGAGGAACGGGCCGTTCTCCTTCGCGATCTCCGCGAGGCCGTGCACCGCCTCCCCCGACTCCGGCACGAAGGCGGCACGCTCCTCGTACAGCTCGTGCACCGCCTGGGGATCCCCGCTGTTGAACCGGGCGGCGAATGCCGCCGGAACGTCCTCGGGGCGGGTGGGAAGTGCCATCGCCGACATGTGTAACCCTCCTGGAGCGGACCGGTGTGGACCGATGCGGCCCGGTGCCGGCAACAGTAGGAGGCGTCCTCGTGACTCACCGAACGGTAAGCCAGGGGGTGGGCCAGGGGCTTCCCGACGACCCCAGGGCGCGGGTCACGGCGCCCACGCCCGCCTGCCCCGTCGAGATCACCCTCGCCGCCCTGCGGGGCCGCTGGACCACCTTGATCGTCCGCGAACTTCTGCGGGCGGACTCCTACGCGTACAGCGAACTCGCCTCCACACTCCCTGAGTTGTCGGACAAGGTACTGACCGAGCGGCTCTCCCAGCTGGTCTCCGCGGGTGTCGTCCTGCGCACCCGCACACCCGGCTGGCCCCCCACGGTCAGTTATGAACTCACTCCCCACGGCAGAGAACTGGGCCCGGTCCTGCAAGCGCTGTGGGACTGGGGAGCACGCGTGCCGGCACCATCCACCACAGAGGAAGCCGACGTCACATGACCGCCCACACCGTCGAGTACATCCGCTACCGCATCCCGCCCGAGCGTTCCGCCGATTTCCTCGCCGCGTACACCCGCGCCGCGGTCCCGCTGTCCGCCGCCCCGCAATGCGTCGACTACGAACTCACGCGCTGCGAGGAGGACTTCGAGCACTACATCCTCCGCATCACCTGGACGTCGACCAAGGACCACCTGGAGGGCTTCCGCGGCTCGGAGCTCTTCCGTGACTTCTTCACGGAGATCCGCCCGTACGTCGAGAACATCGAGGAGATGCGCCACTACACACCCACCGCCGTGCGCGGCACGGGCGCCTCGACGCCGACCCTGTACACATGGGCGGGCGGCGAGGAGAACTTCGAGCGCCTGACGGAGATCTTCTACGAGAAGGTCCTCAAGGACGACCTCCTCGCGCCGCTCTTCGAGGGCCTGCCCGCCGAGCACGCCCGGCATGTCGCCCAGTGGCTCGGCGAGGTCTTCGGCGGCCCCGCCGCCTACTCGCAGGAGCACGGCGGCCACTCCCACATGGTCGGCAAGCACCTCGGCAAGGGCATCACCGAGCCGCAGCGCCGCCGCTGGGTCAATCTGATGCAGGACGCCGCGGACGACGCGGGTCTGCCGACGGACGCCGAGTTCCGGTCCGCCTTCGTCGCCTACATCGAGTGGGGCACCCGCCTCGCGCTCTACTTCTCGGGGCCGGACGCCACCCGCCCCACCGACCAGCCCGTGCCGCTGTGGAACTGGGGAGCGGCGCCGCCCTACCAGCCGTGAGGTGGCCTAGCTCCCGGCGCCCGCCCCGGCCCGCGTCGCGTCTGCTCCCCAGCTGGCGAGCAGGCGCAGCGCGTCGGCCGACGCGGAGTCCGGCTGCGCGTGGTACGTGACCAGTGACTGATCGTGGTCGTCGGGCAGCCGCAGCGTCTCGAACGACAGGGTGAGGTCGCCCACCAGAGGGTGGTGGATGCGCTTGCTGCCGTGCCCCTTCTCCTTCACGTCATGCGTGGCCCACAGGCTCCGGAACTCCTCGCTCTTCACGGAGAGCTCGCCCACCAGGGCGGAGAGCTGCGGATCGTTCGGATAGCAGCCCGCGTCCATCCGCAGGAAGGCCACGATGTCCGTCGCCTTCTGCTCCCAGTCCACGAACAGCTCGCGCGACGCGGGGTGCAGGAAACAGATCCGCGCCCAGTTCCGCTCCTCCGGCGCCAGCGCGCCCCAGTCGCCGAAGAGCGCGGCCGCCATGCGGTTCCAGCCGAGGATGTCCGAGCGGCGGCCGACCACATAGGCGGGGACACCGTCCAGCGCGTCCACGAGCTGCAGCAGCGCGGGGCGCACGTGCTGGGGGCGGGCCGCCCGCTTCTTCTTGTGCTGCTTGGGCTTGGCCAGATGGGTCAGATGGGCGTGCTCGGCGTCCGTGAGGCGCAGGGCGCGGGCGATCGCGTCCAGGACCTCGCCCGAGACATTGCGGCCGTTGCCCTGCTCCAGGCGCGTGTAGTACGCGACGGAGACCCCGGCGAGCTGCGCGAGCTCCTCGCGGCGCAGTCCCGGCACCCGCCGGTGCCGCCCGAAGTCCGGCAGACCGACGTCCGCGGGCTGCAGCCGGGCCCTGCGGGTGCGCAGGAACTCGCTGAGCTCGGCGCGCCCGTCGAGCGGATCGGGGGCGGGTGACGGCGTCGGCTTCGCTTCCATGCATTCCAGTATCCAGGGTCGTACGCAGCGCAGCCTGTCCCCGCCAGTAGTAGGACCACTGGACGTAGGCAGAGCTGTGACCTGGGTAGATGCCCGCGACGCTGGCACGGTTGACGTCATGACCGCACAGACCAGCACCACCACCGTTTCCGCTTACGCCGCACCGTCCGCCAAGGCCCCCCTGGAGCGGACCACCATTCCGCGCCGCCCGGTGGGCGCGACCGACGTACTGATCGACATCAAGTACGCCGGCATCTGTCACTCGGACATCCACCAGGCGCGCGACGGCTGGGGCGAGGGCATCTTCCCGATGGTCCCGGGGCACGAGATCGCCGGTGTCGTCACCGAGGTCGGCTCCGCCGTCACCAAGTTCGCCGTGGGCGACCGCGTCGGCGTCGGCTGCATGGTCGACTCCTGCCGCGAGTGCGAGAACTGCAAGGCGGGCCTTGAGCAGCACTGCCTCAAGGGCAACGTCGGCACGTACAACGCCATCGGCAAGGACGGCGAGCCCACCTACGGCGGCTACTCCACGCATGTCGTCGTCGACGAGGCCTTCACCGTCCGCATCCCCGACGGCCTGTCCCTGGACGAGGCCGCGCCGCTGCTGTGCGCGGGCATCACCACGTACTCGCCGCTCAAGCACTGGGGCGCGGGCCCGGGCAAGAAGGTCGCCGTGATCGGCCTCGGCGGCCTCGGCCACATGGGCGTCAAGATCGCTCACGCGCTCGGCGCGGAGGTCACCGTCCTCTCGCAGTCGCTGCGCAAGAAGGACGACGGCCTGAAGCTGGGCGCCGACCACTACTACGCGACCAGCGACCCGAAGACGTTCGAGGAGCTGGCGGGCTCCTTCGACGTGATCCTCTCCACGGTGTCCGCGCCGCTGGACTTCGGCGCCTACCTGGGCCTGGTCAAGACGGGCGGCGCCCTGGTGAACGTGGGCGCCCCCGAGGAGCCCATCGCCATCAACCTGTTCTCCCTGATCGGCGGCAACAAGACCCTCGCCGGTTCGATGATCGGCGGCATCGCCGAGACCCAGGAGATGCTCGACTTCTGCGCGGAGCACGGGCTCGGCGCCGAGATCGAGATCATCGACGCCGACCAGATCAACGAGGCGTACGAGCGCGTCATCAACTCCGAGGTGCGCTACCGCGTCGTGATCGACACGGCCACGATCTGACGCCGCGGCCGCGGCCGGCATTACCCCGGGCGTCATCGACGGCGTGGGCGCGCCCCGGCAGGATCGGAGCCATCGATCGGAGCCGCCGATCGGAGCCGCCGATCGGAGCTACCGAACCGATCCGCACGGAACGCGTCCAGGAGGACCCCATGAGCGCCTACGCCATCGCCCACCTGCGGCCCATCGAAGAGCCCGGCGAGGACGTCTTCACGTACATCGAACGGATCCAGGCGACCCTGGATCCGTTCGGCGGCCACTTCCTGGTCCACGGCGGCCAGTTGGAGGAACTCGAAGGCTCCTGGCCGGGCTACGTCGTCGTCATCGCCTTCCCCGACCGGGCCGCCGTCCGCGGCTGGTACGAGTCGGCGGCCTACCAGGAGATCCTCCCCCTGCGCACCCGCCACATCGAGGGCGAGGCGATCATCGCCGACGGCGTCGCGCCCGGCTACGACCCGGCGCACCTGGCGGCCGGGATGCGGGCCGCCGCTAAGGCCGCGGCGGATTCGGCAGATGCGGAAGCGTGAACTCCGGGGTGGCGATGCGGCCCGACTGGGGCGCCGGTGTGTGGACCAGCAGCGAGCCGGGCGCGGTGCCGGCCGAAGCGGCCGGGGTGAGCAGGGTGACCAGATAGCTCAACTGCCGGTCCCTGCTTGTCACTTCGATCGTACGAGGAGCGAAACCGCCCACCGAGCGGCACGCCCACCAGTGCGCGAGGTCGGGTCGGGTGGCGTGCAGGCGCTCCGTGAGGGCGCGTACCCCGTCGTCGCCGGGGAGGGTGTCGGCGTGGGCGCGGAAGTGGCGGTGCAGGTCCTGCGCGAAGGGCTCCCAGGCGGGCAGCAGACGCTGGTGGTCCGGGTCGTCGATGAGCAGGAGCAGCAGGTTGCGCCGGTCGGCGGGCAGGCGGCCGGGGTCGGGCCACAGCGTGCTGTACGCGGTGTTCCACGCCGTGATGGTGAGGTCGGGGGCGAGCACCAGGGCGGGCGAGTCCGGCCAACCGGCGATCATCGTACGGAGGTTGTCGTGTTCCGGGGGGCCGGCGGGGGCCGCATCGGCGGAGGTGCGCGGCGGTGCGAACCCCGCGAGGGCCAGGACGTGGCGGTGCGCGTCACCGTCGAGGCGGAGGGTGCGGCTCACCGCGTCCAGCACCTGCCGCGAGGTGTCCACGCGGCCCTGCTCCAGCCAGGTGTACCAGGCGACGCCGACTCCGGAGAGCGCGGCGACCTCCTCGCGGCGCAGCCCCGGGGTGCGACGGCGCGCGGTGACGGGAAGCCCGACCTCGGCCGGCGCGAGGCGCTCGCGGTGCGCCCGCAGGAACGTGCCCAACTCGCCACGCCGGGCGGTGTCTTCGGCGGTGGTGGTCATGGACGCAGCGTAGATCCGGTCCTGCCGATCCTGATACTCCGGGTCACCCCATCATCGCCGTACTGGTTGCGGGCGGCGCGGCCCGCGAGCCTGAACGCATGACGAACAGCACAGCTCACCCGGACAACCGGCCGCCCGAACACCCCTCCGACGGCGCCGTCATGTGGCGCCGCTCCACCGACTCCTCAGACCTGACCGAGCCGCGCACCTTCGTGCGGGTCTTCACGGGACCCGGCACCCTGGAGTCCGTCACCGTCTTCTACGAGCAACTCCTGGGCGTGGAGCGGGACATGTGGTTCACGTACCCCGAACTGCGCCTCGGCCTCGCGGCGGTCGGCGGCTTCCTTCTCATCGAGGGCACGGACGAGAGTGTCGCGCCCTTCCGGGCCACGGCGGGCACGCTCCTCGTGGACAGCGCGCGGAAGTATCTGGACCGTCTGACGGCCGCGGGCGCCGAGATCACCGACCCCCTGAAGCCGGTGCCGACCGGCGCGGGATTCAGCGCGCGGCACCCCGACGGGACGGTGATCGAGTACGTCGAACACCGCCCGGCCCCGGACGGGCGATAGGCCGTCGCGAGTGGCCGGATGTCGCCTCGGGCCGCGGCCCTAGTCCGCATTGCGCACCAGGTGGGGGGCCGTGCGACCGATGCCGGGAGGCCTGCGCGGGCCTAGTGTCGAAGATGTCGGCAAGGGCACTTCAGACACAGTTCAGACACAGGAAGAGGTCGCGCAATGTCCATCGAGCTGAACCACACCATCGTCGTCGCCAAGGACAAGAAGGCGTCCGCACAGTTCCTGGCCGACATCCTCGGCCTCGAAGTCGGTCCCCAGTACGGCCCCTTCTTCCCCGTCACCATCCCCAACGGCGTAACGCTGGACTACTACGAGGGTGACGGGGGCCCGTTCGTCCCCCAGCACTACGCCTTCCTGGTCTCCGAGGACGAGTTCGACACCATTTTCGGCCGGATCAAGGCGGCAGGGCTGACCTACTGGGCGGACCCGTATCACAAGATCGAAAACGAGATCAACACCAACGACGGCGGCCGGGGCACATACTTCGACGACCCGAACGGCCACAAGCTGGAGATCCTCACGAGGCCGTACGGAAGCGGGGAGTAGTCCGAAGGGGCGCGGGGCCGTGACATCTGCGGCTCCGCCGCGTGGGCGCGGGCAACTACGACGCACCCGCAGCCGAGAGGAAGCCGAGAACGAGCGGGGTCGCCACCCCCGCGAACTCCTCGAAGTACGCATGCCGCGCCCCCGCGAGCAGCCGCATCCGCGCACCCGGGATGCGCTCGGCGAGCAGGGGCGCATTGGCGGTCGGGTTGAACAGATCGTCCGTGCCGTGCACGACAAGCGTCGGCGCCGCGATCCGCGGCAGCGCGTCCCAGGCGTCATGCCGGGCGCTGGCCCGCAGATGGCGGCGGCGCGCGTGCGGGGGCATGGCCGGGTCGCCGAGGGTGTGGAACACCGCCCCCTCACCCTGACGGGCGATCCAGCCGGGCGTGTACATCAGCTCCAGGAGGGCGCGGCGCGCGGCACGGCCATCGGCCTGGCTGAGGGCGGCGCGCACCTCGGGCCCGCGCTCGACGCCGTGCGGCGCCCCCGGCGACGTACATCCGATGACGAGCCGGTCGACCCGCCCGGGATGGTCGGCGGCCAGCCTTCCCCAAGCTCTCGGCTGCGCTCGAGCAGGGGAGACCCCATCCGCGACGCGGCCGCCCATCGACGTGCCGTACACATGCGCGCGGTCGATGCCCGCGTGATCGAGTACGGCGACGACGTCGCGGGCGAAGCCGGGCGTGCTGTACGTGTCGGTGTCGGGGCGGCCGCTCTCGCCGGTGCCGCGCCAGTCGAGCACGACGGTCCGGTGCGCGGCGGCGAAGTCGTCCCGCACCGGGTCCCACCAGCGGCGGCTGTTGGACTGCCCGCTGAGCAGCACCAGGGGCCGGCCGGAGCCGTGGACTTCGTAGTGCAGGGCGGTGCCGTCGGCGGCTTGGGCGAAGGGCATGGGGAAAACGTAATCACACGGTCCCCTTAGCCCCCCGCCCCTAGGGTGCCGGAATGATCGAGACACCCCAGGGCTTCGCCGCGAGCACCGTCCAGCGGGAGGGCGAGCGCGGCCGCGCATGGCTCGCGACGCTGCCGGAGCTCGCCGACGAGCTGCTCCGGCGCTGGGACTGCGTACCGACCGACCCGGTGACCCACGGGCAGGTCGGCATCATCGTCCCCGTACTGCGGCGCCGGAACGCCACGCCCGCCGTCCTGAAGATCTCCTTCCCGCACCCCGGCAACGTCCACGAGCCGGACGCCTTCGAGGTGTGGGCGGGCCGGGGCGCCGTCCGCCTCCACGAACGGGACGACGCACGGTTCGCGATGCTCGTCGAGCGGGCGGGCCCCGGCTCGCTGGCCGATGTGCGCAATGCCGAGGAGGCCCTGACGGCGGCGGGACTCCTCGCACGCCGGCTGGCCGTTCCCGCGCCGGCGGAACTGCCCCGGATGAGCGAGCGGTGCGGCGCATGGGAGCAGGAACTGCGCGACAACGACAAGGAGTTGAGCTCACCCCTCGCATCCCGCCTGCTCGACGCCGCGATCGGCACGCTGCGGGAACTGGGACCGGACCAGCCGGACACCCTCATCCACGGCGACCTGCACGTCGGCAACGTACTCAAGGGCGAGCGCGAACCCTGGCTGGCCATCGACCCCAAGGGGTACGCGGGCGACCCGGCGTACGACGCGATCACGCTGCTCCACCACCGTTTCGAGGACCTGCTCACCGCCACCGACCCCAGGGCCGCCGTCCTGCACCGCCTCGCCGTCTTCTCCGACGCGGCCGGGGTCGAACGGGAGCGGTCCCGCAGGTGGACGCAGGCCAGGGCGGTGACCATGGCGTACTGGGGGCGGCTGCACGGTGACCCGCAGTGGCGGGTGATGGCGGCGGACGGCCTGGCGGAGGTGCTGGCGTAGAGCAGGTGCTGGCGTAGCGGTGAGGCTCTCCCGGCACCGGGATTTCGCCGGGGGCGGAACGCTGATCACTTCCCCATGCTCGTGCGGCTCCTACCCTGAAGAGGTGAGCAGCGAAGAGCGGAACCACCAGTCGGAGCAGGCCCCGCCGAACGAGCAGCGGGCCCGCGTCATCCCGTTGCGCCCGCGCCCGCAGACAGCGGGTCGGACCCGCCCGGGAGCCGCCCCCGTACGCACAACTCCCGTATCCCCGGCGGCAAAAGAGCCCCTGTGGCGGGACGTCATCGGTGACGTACTGCGCCGCGAGCGCCTCGCCCAGGAACGTACGCTCAAGGATGTCGCCGAGGCGGCCCGCATCTCGATGCCGTACCTCTCCGAGCTGGAGCGCGGCCGCAAGGAGGCTTCCTCCGAAGTCCTCGCGGCCGGCGCCCGCGCGCTCGGCCTGAGCCTGGCGGACCTGCTCTCCCTGGCCCAGACCGAGCTGACCCGCCACGCCCAGCCGACGACGCGCCCGCGCCAGGGAGACATCCGCCTTGCCGCATAGGGCAGTTACGCGGCGGCGAACAGACTGCGCCGACTGAGCACCTCATCGGCAAGTCCGTACGCCACCGCCTCCTGGGCGGTGAACACCTTGTCGCGGTCCATGTCCGCACGCAGCGTGGCGACATCGTGCCCCGAGTGCCGGGACAGCACGTCCTCCACCTGCGAGCGGATCCGCATCATCTCCTTGGCCTGCAGGGCGAGATCGGAGACCGTCCCTTGCTGCCCGCCGCTCGCGGGCTGCCCGAGCAGCACACGCGCGTGCTCGAGCACGAACCGCCGCCCGGGATCGCCCCCGGCGAGCAGCACGGCGGCGGTGGAGGCGGCCTGCCCGACGCAGAAGGTCGAGATCGGCGCGTTGATGAAGCTCATGGTGTCGTAGATGGCCATGAGCGAAGTGAACGAACCCCCCGGCGAGTTGATATAGATCGCGACCTCACGCTCGGGGTGGGAGCTCTCCAGGTGGAGCAGCTGCGCGATGACGACATTGGCCACCCCGTCGTCGATCTCGGTCCCGAGGAAGATGATCCGCTCCGAGAGCAGCCGGCTGTAGATGTCGTAGGCGCGCTCGCCCTGCGGGGTGCGCTCGACGACGGTAGGAATCGTGTACTGGCTCATGGCTGTCAGACCCCCAGTCCCATCCGCGGCTTGGTGGCCGCGGGACGCACATCGGCGAGCGAGTCAAGCACCCTGTCCACCATCCCGTACTCCTTGGCCTGCCCGGCGGTGAACCACCGGTCCCGGTCGCCGTCCCGCGAGATGGTCTCCTCGCTCTGCCCGGTGTGCTCGGCGGTGATCCGCTCGACGGCCTTCTTCGTGAACTCCAGGTTCTCCGCCTGGATCGCGATGTCGGCGGTGGTCCCGCCGATGCCGGCGGACGGCTGATGCATCATGATCCGCGCATTGGGCAGGGCGTACCGCTTCCCCGCGGTCCCGACGGTGAGCAGGAACTGCCCCATGCTGGCGGCGAATCCCATGGCGAGGGTCGACACATCATTCGGGATGAGCCGCATGGTGTCGTAGATCGCGAGCCCTGCGGTGACGGAGCCGCCAGGGCTGTTGATGTAGAGACTGATGTCGGTCCGCGGATCCTCGGCGGAGAGCAGCAGCATCTGCGCACAGACCCGGTTGGCGGAGGCCTCGTCGACCTGGGTGCCGAGGAAGACGATGCGCTGGGTGAGGAGTTGGGCGGCGAGGTGGTCATCGAACGCGGTCGCCCGTGAACCTCCTTCCTCGCCCCGCGGACTGCGGGCCGGATCCCAGCCGTTGATGAGCGATGACATCGAGCCTCCCAGGAGTGGAGCGGCGGTGCTCGCCGCGTTCCCTCCACTGTCGACTCGTACGGGGCGCCGGGTAAGGGATCTCTGCCTGGGGCAGATCTGCCGTCGGCAGAGCGGCAGCGTTCGACGATGCAGACATCCCGGGTGGATATCGCCTGTGAGCACGCTGTTCGGTGCGGGGATCGGTGTGGGCGCGACGCTGCTCGCCCCGGGACGAGGAGTGCGAGCGGCGGGTGCGCGAACTCTTCCTCGCTCCCGGGGCCTACGAGTTGCGTCACCAGATGGCGATCCTCGCCCCGGCCGAGGTGGTCGAAGCCGCCAGGGCGACGTTCGTCGCCCTCCGCGCGACGCGCGACTGCGTGCTTGAGGGCGCCGATGCCGACAGCAACGCGTACGAGGCTTCGGAAGCCGCGAATGACGCAGCCGTCGCCGAGCTGCGGCGCGTGATGCGCCGGGATCTCGGCGTCGAGTGAACGGCTGAGGTCCCGGCGGCTGTGGCTGTGGTCAGCCGTCGGTCGGGGCGATTCCCGTCGGGCAGGCCCGGCCCCAGTTCGTCTCCGACGGGCTGTCCAGGGTGACGCCCGTGCCACCGATCCCGCAGTAGCCGTCCGGGTTCTTGTCCAGGTACTGCTGGTGATACCTCTATCTTTCATGCAGTATTAGAACTGCCCGACAGGCAGGGGGAGTTCAACGTGATCAACGATGATCAGTTAGTCCCGGTGGTGGCCTACGCCCGAAGTCGCCATGTCTGTAATCGTGGCGGCGTGCTTGATGATTCACGCAGTAAGCGGGCGGTATGGCTGAATATGGCTTGAGGACGGCCAGGGAGGGCCCTGCGGAGTCACCGCGCCTGAACGGTGCGTGAGTTGGCTGTACCGCCGAGACTCACAGTCGGCGGCGCAGCCTGTTCGGCCGAGCGGGAGCGGAAGGTCTACTGCTCCGGGGCCTGAGGCGCCGGAGCGATCCCCGTCGGGCAGGCAGGCCCGACCCCAGTTCGTCTCCGACGGGCTTTCCAGCTCAAGGCCAGTCCCGCCGATCCCGCCGTACCCGTCCGGGTTTCCGCTGCTCGAAAGGTACTGCTGGTGTCAGTCCTCGGCCAGTGAGGTAGCGGTTCCCGTTCCTCTGTCAGAGACCGGCCGGGTGGCTGCTGAGCCAGTCGGCGTGCCGGTCGCGCAGTCGGTCGCGATCCTCAGGTGTGGCGAGGATGACGTCTGCGCCTCCGTCGTATGGATGGTGGATGCGTCGGAGCTCCGTGTCGGTGATGAACACTTCGACAAGGTTCTCGTCCGCGACGGCGCGTAGCAGTTCGTCGATGCAGCCGCGTTCCCACGGGCGCCGGTCGGCGTACAGGCGGGTGTGGGTGTGGAACTCCGGGTCGGGGTCGTCCTGCTCGGATTCGGTCCACCAGCGGATGCCGTCCGGGTGCAGCGTCTCTCGTGGTGTCGGGTAGCCGACGGGCCCAGTCGGGGTGCGCGACCAGTCCATGGTCACGACGAACACGTCCGTGTCCGCGAACAGTTCGTCGAGGATCGTGTTGTACCGGTCCAACACGATCGCGTACTCGTCGTCTGACTCCGGGTAGCGCTTCGAGCTGGGGAGGCTGTGGAAGCGCACCCAGCGGTCCGCGTACGTACCGCGGAACGTATGGGCAATAGGCGGGCCCGACGGCCGCCGTTCCTGCCACAGCCCCGCCAACAGCTCGGCGGTGACTTCAATGCTCACCCGTCTGCTTTTGCGACACCGATCGGGCAGGACACGCCCGTGCCGCCGATCCCGCAGTACCCATCCGGGTTTTTGCTGCTCGAAAGGTACTGCTGGTGGTACCCCTCCGCCGGCCAGAACGTGCGGGACTCCGCCGGGAGGATCGTTGTCGTGATCGTGCCGTGGTTCGAGGCAGTCAGGACCTGCTGGTACGCGTCTCGGGAGGCCTTCGCCGCCGACTCCTGGGCTGCGGAGTGGGTGTAGATCGCCGAGCGGTACTGCGTGCCCACGTCGTTGCCCTGGCGGAAGCCCTGCGTCGGGTTGTGGGACTCCCAGAAGAGCTTCAGGAGCGTCGCGTACGAGACGCGGGCCGGGTCGAAGACCACGCGGACCGCCTCCGTGTGGCCGGTCAGGCCCGAGCAGACCTCTTCGTAGGAGGGGTTTTCCGTATAGCCGCCCTGGTAGCCGACGTACGTTGTCCAGACTCCCTCCGTCTGCCAGAACTTGCGCTCCGCGCCCCAGAAGCAGCCCAGCGCGAAGTCCGCGATCTCCAGGCCCTCGGGGTACGGGCCGAGCAGGGGGTTGCCGAGGACCGTGTGGCGGGACGGGACCTCGAACTCGGGGGTGGCGCGGCCCTTCAGGGCCTGCTCGGGGGTGGGGAGCTCGGGCGTGCGGCTGCCGAAGAGCATGGGAGTCGTTCCTCCTGGGGCGGAGCGGGGCGTACGCGGTGGGTGCGTGCGGCCCTTACGTCAACGTGTGTGGGCAGGGGTGCATTCCTGGGCCCGGTCAGTGCGGCAGCGTTGCCGGGCTGCCGCCGTTCGCCTCGTAGCCGCCTACCGCCAGTGCGCGGTACACCGCGTAGTCCGCCGCCGGGTCCGAGGACAGGGTCCAGGGGAGCGCGCCCACGTGGCCGTCCACGTGCACCAGCTGGTTCATCGCCTCCGCCCAGCGCTCGCTGCGGACCAGGAAGAAGATCAGGAGGTGGCGTACGTGCGCCAGCATCGGGTCGTCCGGGCGGGCCGAGTGGACCGCGAAGAGTGCGCCCTCGACGGCCTTGGTGACGACCTCGCTCTGGTAGAAGCCCCGGACCATGTTCACCTCGGGCAGGTGCTCGTACACCGCGAACAGCGGGAGCGCCGACAGGAGCGAGCCCTTGGGGGCGCGGGCCGCCGCGGCCTCCGTGAAGTTGTACGCGAGGTCACGCGAGCCGTGCCACTTCTCGCACCAGTA
This sequence comes from Streptomyces sp. NPDC059037, assembly GCF_042740015.1. Lineage (NCBI taxonomy): Bacteria > Bacillati > Actinomycetota > Actinomycetes > Kitasatosporales > Streptomycetaceae > Streptomyces > Streptomyces sp. NPDC059037. The sequence goes on along the minus strand of NZ_JBHYIG010000016.1, from coordinate 9,739 downwards.
GTGCAGCGCCGCCAGATGCGCGCCCATGTGCGCGGGGGAGCGGTCCAGGATCTTCAGCCACAGCTGCTCGAACTCCTCGCGCGGGTAGGCGAGTCCGCGGGCGATGGAGAGCTCGATGATGTACGGGACCGGGTCCCCGGGGGAGAGGAGCGCCGCCTGCGCGCAGGCCTCCTTCGCCTCCTCCAGGATGATCCGGAACTCGTCCGTCCCGGACGTCGCGGACCGCCAGGCCTGCTGGACCAGGAACTCCGCGTGCACCGCGGCGCCGCCCGCGTCCTTGGGCGCCTCGGCCCGCCACACCCGCAGCCACTGCCCGCCGGGGTTGTCGCCCGCCCCTCTCCCGACCACCACCCCTGGCTGAAGCGCTCCGCGCTGCACCTCTTGTTGGCCCGGCCGCTGCTGCAGCTCCAGGGACGCCGCTCCGGCGAACGCCTGCACCCGCTGCCAGCGCACCTCGCCGTGCACCTCGGTGCCCGCGAGCAGCTGCGACGCGGCCTTCCAGCTCTGCGAGCCCTGGACGACGTCGAGCACGTCCAGGAGGTCGCGGTCCGGGCCCGGCATGCGGATGTCCAGCTCTTCCTGGAGCGCGAAGCCGTACTCCGCCGGGTCCGCGGCGTCCGGCGAACCGGGCGCGACCTGGCGGATTCCGCCGCGCCTGCGCAGCAGGAACGGGCCAAGAACCGCCCCAATCATGATCGCCGCCATCAGCACCCAGAGAATCTCCATGCCTACAAGCGAACCAGACGGGTCGGACACTTGGCGAACCAGTCTCGAACTCGACCCCTGAACTCGCCGGTGCGCGCCTGTCCCGCATTAGGCTCTGGCCGCATGAGTGACATGCACAGCAGGCAGAGTTTCGAGACCGTCGCGATCCACGCGGGCAATACCGCGGACCCGCTGACCGGCGCCGTCGTACCGCCGATCTACCAGGTGTCGACGTACAAGCAGGACGGCGTCGGCGGGCTGCGCGGCGGCTATGAGTACAGCCGCAGCGCGAACCCCACCCGTACCGCTCTGGAGGAGAACCTGGCCGCGCTGGAGGGCGGCCGGCGCGGGCTCGCCTTCGCGTCGGGCCTCGCCGCCGAGGACTGCCTTCTGCGTACGCTGCTCAGCCCCGGTGACCATGTGGTCATCCCCAACGATGCGTACGGCGGCACCTTCCGGCTCTTCGCGAAGGTCGTCTCGCGGTGGGGTGTGGAGTGGTCCGTCGCGGACACCTCGGACCCGGCGGCGGTGCGGGCGGCGCTGACCGACCGTACGAAGGTGATCTGGGTGGAGACGCCCTCCAACCCGCTGCTCGGCATCACGGACATCGCGGCCGTCGCGCAGATCGCCAAGGAGGCGGGCGCGAAGCTCGTCGTCGACAACACCTTTGCCAGTCCCTACCTGCAGCAGCCGCTCTCGCTCGGCGCGGACGTCGTCGTGCACTCCCTGACGAAGTACATGGGCGGGCACTCGGACGTGGTGGGCGGCGCGCTGGTCGTCGACGACGCGGAGCTGGGGGAGGAGCTGGCGTACCACCAGAACGCGATGGGCGCGGTGGCCGGGCCCTTCGACGCGTGGCTTGTCCTGCGCGGCATCAAGACGCTGGCCGTCCGGATGGACCGGCACAGCGAGAACGCGACGAAGGTCGCGGAGATGCTGACGCGGCACGCGCGCGTGACGCGTGTTCTCTACCCCGGGCTTCCGGAGCACCCCGGGCACGAGATCGCGGCGAAGCAGATGAAGGCGTTCGGCGGGATGGTGTCCTTCCAGGTGGAGGGCGGCGAGGAGGCGGCGGGGGCGGGGGGGGTCCCCGCGCACCTGGTAACCCACTGGGAGTGGCGCGGCGGGGGGGCGCGAGACTCT
>NZ_JBHYIG010000016.1:2605-7881 GCF_042740015.1 Streptomyces sp. NPDC059037 | reverse complement strand
GCGCCCGCGCTGCCCGCTCTCTTAGAGGGGCTGGCGGGGGGGGGTGTGGGGGGGGGGGGGGGGGGGGGGGGGGGGGGGGGGGGGGGGGGTGCCCCCCCCCGCGAAGCTGTTCACCCTGGGGGAGTCGCTCGGCGGCGTCGAGTCCCTGATCGAGCACCCGGGGCGGATGACGCACGCCTCCGTGGTGGGCTCGGCACTGGAGGTCCCCGCGGATCTGGTGCGCCTGTCCGTAGGCATCGAGTCGGCGGACGATCTCCTGGCTGACCTGCAGCAGGCGCTGGGCTAGGCCCCCGCTCCTCGAACACCGGAGGGGCTGAACGATTCAGCACGATTCAGCCCTTCCGGTGTTCACCACCGCGTCAGCGGCGGTGTCGTCTCGGACGGCGGGTCCACCCACGGCTGGGCCAGGGACGCCCAGATCACGAAGGCCACCGTCGCCGCCAGCAGGAGGAGCCACAGGAGGCGGCGGAACGCCCGGCGCCTGCGGAGCTGGCGGGTGCCCCGTCGTACCGACTCCTCGTAGAGCCCGGCGGGGACCGTCGGCGCCGCGCCCTCCAGGAGCCGGCGGACCGCGGCCTCGTTGCGGTCGTGCTGGCTCATGACGGCGCCGCCTCCCCCAGCGGAAGCGCCGGCGCGGGCCCGCGCGGCGGATGAAGGACCGTGGCCATCGCGCGGGCAAGGATCGTCCGCACCCGGTCGGGCGGGAGCCCGAGCAGCGCCGCCGTCTGCTCCTCGGCGACGCCCTCGTGCAGGCGGAGCACCAGGATCAGCCGCTCCTGCGGCGACAGCCGGGCCAGCACGCCGCCACGGCCCCGGTGCCTGCGCCAGGCCCCGCGCGCGAAACGGATCGCCAGCTGCTGGCGGGTGCGGTCGTAGGGGTCCTCGCCCCGCATCCGGTCCCACGTCGCGTACGTGTGCGCGAGGGAGGCGGTCAGCAGGGCACGCGCGCGTGGATTGGTGTCCGGCGGCTCGCTGGTGAGCAGCGTCGCGGCATGCAGCAGCCGCCCTGCCGCGCCCGCGACGAACGCCTCGAACTCCCGGGCCCGGCGGGCGTCGATGAACGCCTGCCGTTCGCGCACCACGCCTCCCGCCTGGCGGAAAAACGGCTCTCCGGTCTCATATGAGGCCAGGCACGTGGCCGGGGTCAAGAGGCGGGCACCGCCCGGCGAAGCTCAGGAAGCGGGCGTCTCCGGGGGCGCCTGCGCCATCTGCCGGGCCGAGAGCGCGGAATTGAAGCGTGTGAGGAGCGTGCAGAAGCTTTCGCGCTCCTCCGGGCCCCAGTCCTCCGTCAGTTCGGCCATGAGGTCACGCCGCGACGAGCGCACCTCGTTGAGGCGCGCCTCGCCGCGGGGGGACAGCTGGAGGACCACCGCGCGGCCGTCCTCGGGGTGCGAGGTGCGCTTGACGAGACCCGTGTCGACCAGCGGGGCGACCTGCCGGGTGACCGTCGAGGAGTCGATGCCCATGCTCGCCGCGAGCGCCTTGACGCCCATCGGGCCTTCTTTGTCCAGCCGGTTGAGCAGCAGATACGCGGCACGGTCCATGGAGTTGCGGACCTGTCCCACGCCGCCGAGGCGCGTCTGCTCGGCACGGCGGGCGAAGACCGCCACCTGGTGCTGCAGCGCGTCGAGGAGGCCGGGATCGCTGGCGGTCGTCATGTCCGGAGTTGTGGGCATGGCCGGGGGCTCACTTCATGCGAGGGCGATGGGTTGGGGGACAGGTTACGCGGCCGGGCGGCGGGGCGTACCAGCGCTGCGCAAACCAGTCTCGGCACGTGGTCACCACAGGAGGACCCCGGTGTGAACTGGGAGACTGACGGTCATGAGCTACCGCACGCCTGACTCCTTGCTGTCGGTCACCCTCGACGACGTGCGAGGCGCCCAGAAGATGCTCTCGGGAGTGTCGAGAGTGACGGCGATGGAAGGCAGCAGGCATCTGTCGCAGCTGGTCGGCTCGCCGGTCCACCTCAAGTGCGAGAACCTCCAGCGGACGGGTTCCTTCAAGCTGCGCGGGGCGTACGTACGGATCGCCGGCCTGCTCCCCGAGGAGCGCGCGGCCGGTGTCGTGGCCGCGAGCGCGGGCAATCACGCGCAGGGTGTGGCGCTCGCGTCCTCGCTGCTCGGCGTGCGGTCGACGGTGTTCATGCCGGTGGGCGCGCCGCTGCCCAAGGTCGCGGCGACGCGGGACTACGGCGCGGAGGTGCGGCTGCACGGCCAGGTGGTCGACGAGACGCTGGCCGCGGCGCAGGAGTACGCACGCGAGACGGGCGCGGTGTTCATCCACCCCTTCGACCACCCCGACATCATCGCGGGGCAGGGCACGGTCGGCCTGGAGATCCTGGAGCAGTGCCCCGAGGTGCGCACGCTGGTCGTGGGCGTCGGCGGCGGCGGGCTCGCGGCGGGCATCGCGGTCGCGGTGAAGGCGGTGCGCCCGGACGTGAAGGTGATCGGCGTGCAGGCGGCGGGCTCCGCGGCGTATCCGCCCTCGCTCGCGGCCGGGCACCCGGTGTCGATACCGAATCCGTCGACGATGGCGGACGGGATCAAGGTCGGGCGCCCCGGCGATGTGCCGTTCCAGATAATCGAGGACCTGCTCGACGACGTCGTCACCGTCTCCGAGGACGAGCTGTCCAGCGCGCTGCTGCTCTGCCTGGAGCGGGCCAAGATGGTCGTCGAGCCCGCGGGCGCGAGCCCCGTCGCGGCGCTCCTGAGCCGGCCGCGGGACTTCGAGGGCCCGGTGGTGGCGCTCCTGTCGGGCGGCAATGTGGACCCGCTCCTGATGCAGCGGATCCTGCGCCACGGCATGGCGGCCGCGGGTCGCTATCTGTCGCTGCGGCTGCGCCTGACGGACCGGCCCGGCGCCCTGGCCACGCTGCTCGGGGTGCTTTCGGTGCTCGACGCCAACGTCCTCGACGTGAGTCATGTACGCACCGATCCCCGGCTCGGCCTCACGGAGGCGGAGGTGGAGCTGCACCTGGAGACGAAGGGGCCTGTGCACTGCGCCGAGGTGGGCGTGGCCCTGCGCGAGGCGGGCTACACGGTCATCGGCTGAGGCGTCGGCCGACCCCCGCGCGCTGGGCGGGCAGCGGCGAAATTCCCGTACGCGCAACGGCGTCGGGCGCTATTTTGCGTTATCCACAGGCTCCGCGAAAGCAGTTGAGCCGACGCGATGTATCGCGTTATGGTGTGTCTCACGTCACTGGTCACCGGGCGCTTCATGTCCGGCAAATCTAAGATTTTCCGCAGGAAGTCACCCAAACCACTGGGGGAGCTCACATGCCAGGCGCCATCTACGCCGAAGGTCTGGTGAAGACCTTCGGCGACGTAAAGGCTCTGGACGGCGTCGATCTGGATGTCCCGGAAGGCACCGTGCTCGGCCTTCTCGGGCCGAACGGCGCGGGCAAGACCACGGCGGTGCGCTGTCTGACCACGCTCCTGACGCCGGACAGCGGCAGGGCGGTCGTCGCGGGCATCGACGTACTGAAGCATCCGAACGAAGTGCGGCGCTCGATCGGCCTCTCCGGCCAGTTCGCCGCCGTCGACGAATACCTGACAGGCCGCGAGAACCTCCAAATGGTGGGCCAGCTCTACCAGATGAGGGCCAAGGAGGCGAAGGTCAGGGCGAGCGAGCTGCTCGACCGGTTCAACTTGGCGGACGCCGCGGACCGCCCCTCCAAGACCTACTCGGGCGGTATGCGCCGCCGCCTCGACCTCGCGGCCGCGCTCGTCGTCTCGCCCCCGGTGATGTTCATGGACGAGCCGACGACGGGCCTCGACCCGCGCAACCGCCAGCAGCTCTGGGAGGTCATCCAGGAGCTGGTCGCGGGCGGCACGACCCTGCTGCTCACCACGCAGTACCTCGAAGAGGCCGACCACCTGGCGCACGACATCTGCGTCATCGACCACGGCCGGGTCATCGCCCGCGGCACCTCCGACCAGCTCAAGGCGCAGACCGGCGGCGAGCGCGTCGAGGTCGTGGTGCACGAGCGCGAGGACATCACCCCGGCGACGGAGGTCCTGCGCAGCCTCGGCAAGGGCGAGGTCGCCGTCGAGGACCACACCCGCAAGCTCACGGTCCCGGTCACCGGCGGCGCCAAGCTGCTCGCCGAGGTCATCCGCGACCTTGACACCCGCGGGGTCGAGATCGACGACATCGGGCTGCGCCGCCCGACCCTCGACGACGTGTTCATCTCGCTGACCGGCCATGCCGCCGAGGTGGACGAAGCGGGCGGCAATGGAAACGGCGTACAGGACGCGAAGCCCGAGCCGACGAAGGAGGCCGACAAGTGAGTGCCGTCACCGACACCGTGCGCACACCCCCGGCGGGCCCCAGGCCCGCGGGCGGCATCGGCCAGTCCGCCAGGGACTCCCTGGTCGTCGCCAAGCGCAACCTCATCCGGATGTCCCGCATCCCGGAGATGATCATCTTCGGCCTGATCCAGCCGATCATGTTCGTGGTGCTGTTCAGCTATGTCTTCGGCGGCTCCATGAAGATCGGCACCAGCACCGATCCGGAGGTGTACCGCAACTTCCTGATGGCGGGCATCTTCGCGCAGACCGTCACCTTCGCCACCGCCGGCGCGGGAGCCGGCATCGCCGACGACATGCACAAGGGCCTCATCGACCGCTTCCGTTCGCTGCCCATGGCGCGCGGCGCGGTCCTCACCGGACGGACCATCGCCGACCTCGTGCAGACCGCGCTGACGCTGCTCGTCCTCGCGATCGTGGCGCTCCTCGTCGGCTGGCGCATCCACGAAGGGATCTGGAAGGCGCTCGGCGCCTTCGGTCTGCTGCTCCTGCTCGGCTATGCGTTCACCTGGGTCGGCGCGCTGATCGGCCTCTCCGTGCGCACTCCGGAGGCCGCGACCTCCGGCGGCCTGATCTGGCTCTTCCCGGTCACGTTCATCTCGAACGCGTTCGTGGACTCCAGCCAGATGACGCCCTGGCTGCGGCACGTCGCCGACTGGAACCCCTTCAGCGCGACCGTCCAGGCCTGCCGGGAGCTCTTCGGCAATCCGGGCGTCTCGAAGTCCGACGCCTGGCCCATGCAGCATTCGGTCTGGGCCTCGCTGATCTACTCGGTCCTGATCGTCGTGCTCTTCCGGACCCTCGCGGTCCGCAAGTACCGCTCGGCGACCGCCTGACCCGGACGCGGACATGCGAAGGCCCCCGGCGCGGAGTGCGCCCGGGGCCTTCGTGGGCCGAAGCAGGTGTCACGCCTGGTGGCCGGCCTGGTGTGAGGCCAGGTAACGGGTCCCCACGGGGATAGACACCCAC
>NZ_JBHYIG010000016.1:0-2595 GCF_042740015.1 Streptomyces sp. NPDC059037 | reverse complement strand
GCGCCCCCCCCCCCCCCGGGGCCCCCCCCCCCCGCCGGCCCCCCCCCCCCCCCGGCCGGGGCACGGGGCCGGCCCCGGGGGGGGGGGGGGGGGGGGGCCTTCGTCGGCCGAAGCAGGTCTCAGGCCTGGTCTCAGGCCTGGTCTCAGGCCTGGTACGGCTTCGCCTCGAGGATCTTCACCGAGGCGAGCTTGCCGTTCGGCAGTTCGTACTGGGCGTCCTCGCCGATCTTCTTGCCGTTCACGCCGCTGCCCAGCGGGGACTGCGGGGAGTACGTCTCGATGTCCGCGCTCGCGTACTCACGCGAGGCGAGCAGGAAGGCCAGGGTGTCGTCCTCGTCGCCGTCGAAGGCGATCGTGACGACCATGCCGGGCGCCACCACACCGTCGGCGGCCGGCGCCTCACCGACCTTCGCCTGCTCGAGGAGCTGGGTCAGCTGGCGGACGCGGAGCTCCTGCTTGCCCTGCTCCTCCTTGGCCGCGTGGTACCCGCCGTTCTCGCGCAGGTCGCCCTCCTCACGCGCCGCCGCGATCTTGGCCGCGATCTCGGTGCGCGCAGGACCAGACAGGTACTCCAGCTCGGCCCTGAGCTGGTTGTACGCCTCCTGGGTCAGCCAGGTGACGTTCTCGCTGGTCTGGGTCACAGGTGCTCCTCGTAGGTACTGGGAATACAAAGCATCGCCCTACCCAGAAGGATGTTCCCTCACGGGTGGGCGAAACCACGAGCCTAACAATTCAGGCGCGCGAGGGGGAGGACATAAGCCATCAGAAATACGTCAACGCAGGTGAGAGGCGTAAAGCCCGCGGATGTCAGGCTGTGTCAGTCGGAATGGCAGCCGAGCAGCTCGACACTGGTCGCCTTCTCGGTCGTACGCAGCGTGACGACCTTGTCGACACGGCCGGTCCGCTGGTCGAAGCGGAAGTCGGCGCGGCCCACCTCGGCGCCGGACTCGGCCTGCGAGCGCAGGGTGCAGTAGCCCCGGGCGCCGGCGTCCTTGCGTACTTCCAGATGCGCCTTGACGGCGTGGTCGGAGACGACGTCGAACTTGATGACCTCGGCGCTGACCTTCGTGCCGTTGATGTAGTCGTAGCCGAACCAGCCGATGACGCCGAGCAGGATCACGCCGAGGACGGAGCCCACGATCATGAGCTTGCGGTCGGTGCGTTCGTCGGCCGTCCGCGAGTGGCCGTACCGACCCTCGGGGAGCTTCTCGCCCACCGCCGCCATGATCTTCCTCCAGGAATAGGGGCTGCCGGAATTTTCCGCCCCCCGGTTCCGTCACTATAGAAGCCGCCCATTGCGCCGAAATGACCAGGGCGCCGGATCACTGAGGATCGAGTCTTGACTGAGCAGCTGCGACTGATGGCCGTTCACGCCCACCCCGACGACGAGTCGTCGAAGGGCGCGGCCACCATGGCCAAGTACGTGTCCGAGGGGGTGGACGTGCTCGTCGTGACCTGCACGGGTGGGGAGCGCGGTGACATCCTCAACCCCAAGCTCCAGGGCGACACCTACATCCAGGAGCACATCCACGAGGTGCGCAAGAAGGAGATGGACGAGGCGCGCGAGATTCTCGGCGTCAAGCAGGAGTGGCTCGGCTTCGTCGACTCGGGGCTTCCCGAGGGCGACCCGCTGCCGCCGCTGCCCGACGGCTGCTTCGCCCTGGAGGACGTCGACAAGGCGGCCGGCGAGCTGGTCCGCCAGATCCGTTCCTTCCGTCCGCAGGTCATCACGACGTACGACGAGAACGGCGGATACCCGCACCCCGACCACATCATGACCCACAAGATCACGATGGTGGCCTTCGAAGGGGCGGCGGACCCCGAGAAGTACCCGGAGAGCGAGTTCGGGCCGGTCCACGAGCCGAAGAAGCTCTACTACAACCAGGGCTTCAACCGGCCGCGCACCGAGGCGCTGCACCAGGCGATGCTCGACCGCGGCATGGAGTCGCCGTACGGGGACTGGCTGAAGCGGTGGGACGAGTTCGAGCGGGTCGAGCGGACGCTGACCACGCACGTTCCGTGCGCCGACTTCTATGAGATCCGCGACAAGGCACTGATCGCGCACGCCACCCAGATCGACCCCGAGGGCGGCTGGTTCCGGGTGCCGATGGAGCTCCAGAAGGAGGTCTGGCCCACGGAGGAGTACGAGCTCGCGAAGTCGCTCGTCGATACATCCCTCCCCGAGGACGACCTCTTTGCGGGCATCCGCGACAATGCCTAGCGTGAACGCACATCTGGCAATGACGCATCTCGTCCCTCTCGCCAAAGAGGTCGACGATGACAAGGTGACTCCGGGTGTTCTCGGCTTCATCGTCTTCGCGGTGATGGCTCTCGCCGTCTGGGGGCTGATGAAGTCCATGAACAAGCACATGCGGAAGGTCGACTTCAAGGAACCGGACGCCTCCGGCGAGGGGAAGCCGTCCGAGGCCGAGGCCCAGCGGAGCTAAGCGCCCTGCGGGACCTGCGGTGCTCGTCTGCGGGTGCGTCGTGGCTGGTCGCGCCCACGCGGCGGAGCCGCATGTCGATTCAGCCCCGCGCCCCTTCGGGGCGCTGCCTGTCAGCCCGCAGCCACCGTCACTCCCATCACCTCTCGGG